>CAMOXX010000149.1 GCA_946629475.1 uncultured Blautia sp.
CTTTTTTCAATTCTTAAACATTTACTGTTTTATGACGCCCCGCCATTCGGCGGGGATTATTATTTATATATACAAGAGTCCGTCAAAGTGAAAATTCCTTACGGTCCGCTCCTCCGGATCCTGATCCCCCGAAGCATACGGCTTCCTTCATTTCCCCATTTGAGCTGGAATCAGGTGTCGTTTCTGTCGCCGGGGGCGAATCGTCCCCGGCGATTCGTTTTCCGTCAGTGCTTGACGCTTTCATCCATATCTTTAGGCAGAACGAGATTCAGCACCAGTGCAGACACGAAAATCACCGCAACCACATTCTGCGAAAACACGGATTGGATCGCCAGCGGGAAGTGACTCCAGATCTCCGTCTCGGTAGAGGCCGTGAAGCCGATCGCCACCGACAGGGAAATCGCCACAATCAGCTTGTTGCGTGCGGTAAACCCGGCTTCTGCAATCATTTCCACACCGGAAACCAGAATCTGCCCCAGCACCATCATCAGAATCCCTCCGATTACCGGCTTGGGCACTGTCCCGAAAAACCGTCCCACAGGCGGAAAGAACCCGGCAATCACCATGATGATTCCGCCGACTCGCGCCACATTGCGGTTTACCACCTTTGTCATAATGCTTAGACCAATGTTTTCGGAATAAGAGGTAACGGGGGTTCCCCCGACAAGACCGCTTAATACAGAGCCGAACCCATCGATGGTCAGTACGCCGCTCGTCTCCTTCGGTGTCAGTTCACGGTGCAGGGCGCCTCCTGCCAAGGCGGAGGCATCTCCCAGCGTTTCCGTCGCGGAAACCAGATAGATGATGGCGACAGAGATGATTGCATCCATCCGGAAAACAGGCCGATACGGCAGGAGTTTCGGAAGCGCGATCCAGCCGTCCGATGTCAAGCCGCTCAAGTCCACTTTTCCGAACAGCAAGGCGGTCACATAGCCCGCCGCCAGTCCGACAAGGATGGAGAGCTGCTTCTTTCCGCCCTTGGCCAGCACCATCCACAGCAGGCAGGTCAGCAGTGTCACAAAACCGATGAAAATATTATGAAGGGAACCGAAATCCTCCGTATAGCCACCCCCAAAGGAGCGAGCGGCAGTCCCGAGCAGAGACAGTCCGATTCCGGTGACGACAACCGCCGAGACAACAGGCGCCAGCGCATTGCGCCAATACCGCACGGTAAGGCCGAGCAGGCCTTCAAACAGGCCTCCGATCAGTACGGTGCCGATCACCGCGCCATAGCCATACGTTGCTGCGATTGCGGAGAGCGGAACCACGAAGGTGAAGCTCACGCCCATAAAGACAGGTAAACCGGAACCGAGCATACCAATGGGTGTCACCTGCAGAAAGGTTGCAATTCCTGCCGCGATCATGGCGCTTTGCATGAGGCGGAGAATTTCGGTTTCGGTCAGCGCCGGGTTTGCAGCTGCCGCGATGAGGCCGATCGGGACCATATTGGTGACAAACATCGCGAGGATCTGCTGCATAGAAAAAGGCAGAATCAGTCCGAGTCCCGGATTTCCCTCCAAGGTGTACAGCGTATCCATCTTCGGAGAGCTGTGCTTTTCACTGTGATTCATTTTCCCGCATTCCTTTCTCCGGCACGCCTATTATTCTGTCGAATAAAACTTTACCATGCTTTGCCGTTCATTTCAACAAAAACAATCATCGCCGGTACAAAAATGATCCTTATCCGGGCTTTTCGTACCCTTCAACCGGCTCGTGTGCGCTTTCCGCCATCCCGGTCCCAAAAAGCAGAAAAGCGGATGACATTTTCGGTCATCCGCCTTTGCTTTTTCTATGTTATTTTACCGGGTGCTCTTCATCCTTGATAATTTCTACCGTTGCAACATCGCGGCGCTTCAATACTTGATTTGTTCCGGGGAAATCATAGTTGTCATTCAGATTTGCAAATCGAAGCCAATTTTGGAAGTCCTCAATCTGACTGTCTGATGCCCAATAGTCTACATAGCTAAGGTCTTCAAAATGAATTCTGATTGTTTTCACAGCCTTCTGCCCAAGTTCCTTTCATCATGATAAGCTGATTGTAACATCCTTTGCCGATAATTTTCTGTTAAGAAATCACGTCAGCAGACATTTTTTGCTTTCACTGAAAAAAGCCCTTGCTTTTTCTGTTTTTTGAGGGCGGACCTTCATCCGGAAGCAAGCCCGTTTTCTTTTCGCACATAGGCCTGTGCGGATACGGCGTCATTTTCCTGCGCTTCCGAAGTCTTGAAATATACAGCGGTCATTCCACAGCAAAAGGATCAGGCTCAGATCGAAACGGAACCGGTACTCGGTCTGTTATGAAGGATTGGGATATCAGCGCACTTCTACAAGTTCGATCGTAAAATTCAGTTCCTTGCCCGCCATCTCGTGATTGGCATCAAACGTGATGGTATGTTCATCCTTTGCAATGACTTTCACCGGGAAGGGCTGCCCCTGTACATTCTGGAGATAAACCTGTTCTCCGACCGTAAGACTCTCGGATCCGGGAAGCTGAGCCATCATAACCGTAAAAATCGCATCAGGATTTACTTCGCCATACGCCTCTGCGGGCATAAGATGAATCTGGATGGTCTCGCCGACTTCCATGTTTGCAACCGCCGCATCATAGCCGGGAATCATCATTCCGGCACCGCAAACAAACTCAAGCGGTTCTCCTCTGTCATAGGAAGAATCGAACTGCGTGCCATCGTTAAAGGTTCCTCTGTAATGCGTGCGGCAGGTCTTGCCGACGTTCTTTCCGGAAACAGTCGGTCCGCATCCGCCACAGCCGGAACCGCAGTCTGATCCGCAGGAATCACCACAGTTGTCTCCCTCGTGATGTCCGCATGAGCGACCTTCTCCGTGATGATCACAGTTTGCTCCTGTGTTAATCAATTCTCCACGAAGATACGCTTCAACCGCTTCATCCGCATTCCCGGACGCTCCGGCACACAACTCAATTCCCTGTGATTCCAGCGCGGCCTGTGCCCCTCCGCCGATTCCGCCGCAAATGACGACATCAATGGCATGATTCCCAAGCAGATTGGCCAAGGCCCCATGTCCGCTCCCATTGGAGCTGATCACCTCAGAGGAAAGCACCCGGCCGTCCCGGACCTCATAGATTTTAAATGTCTCCGTATGGCCAAAGTGCTGGAAGATTTCTCCGTTTTCATAGGTAACTGCGATTCTCATTGTTCTTCTCCTGTCTTTAAAGTATTTATATATTACCATGTTCTTCCATGCTCTGCATGTTTCAAAGGGCTTTTGGCCCTTCGTCCTGACCGTGCCGAACTCGGCGTGGGGAAGGCCTCTCTTATTGCGGTCAGGCTCCGGATATGATAGAATGATGTACCACGAAATCGGGATTTAAGGAGAGCCATCATGAAATTGATCATTGCAAGTAATAACAAAGGAAAAATCCGAGAATACAAAGATATTTTTGAGCCATTTGGGTTTCTTGTGCGCTCTCAAGGGGAAGAAAACATCAATCTTGAGGTGGAAGAAACCGGGACCACTTTTGAACAAAACGCTGCATTAAAGGCACGGGCGATCTACGATAGAGCTCATTGCTGTGTGATATCGGATGACAGCGGTCTGGAAGTGGAAGCCTTAGGCGGAGAGCCGGGACTCTACTCTGCCCGGTATAAAGGTCTGCAGACAGAGCATGAACGCAGGATGGCCGTCCTGAAAGGGCTTGAAGGAAAAGATAATCGCAATGCACGTTTTGTAACCTGTATATGCTTTATTGATGAAACGGGAAAGGAGCATCTCTTTACCGGAATCTGGAAAGGCGTAATCGCTGCAAAAGAAGAAGGCGCCAACGGTTTCGGCTATGATCCGATCTTTATCTCCGAGGATGGGAACGGAAAAACCACTGCAAGTATGCCTCTTTCTTTTAAGGAAACATATTCCCACCGGGCGAAAGCGGTAAAGGCCTTGATCGCATACCTTCAATCCCGATCACTTCCGGCTTAACCCAGGGAATTGTCTCTTTATCATCCTGAAAACGCAAGATGGAGTTTTGTGACTTTTTATGGAAGTTTTTTCGAATATCAGCAACAAATCAAAGGGAATCCTTTGCATCTTGCTTGCGGCCTTCGGTTTTTCTCTGATGTCTTTTTTCGTAAGAATCTCCGGGGATATTCCAACCATGGAAAAAGCATTCTTCCGGAACGCGGTAGCCATCATTGCATCCCTGATGCTTCTGATCAGATCCGGTGAGAAAATCAGAATAAAAAAGAACTGCGCGGGAGATCTCTTCTTCAGATGCCTGTTTGGAACAAGCGGACTTATTGCCAATTTCTATGCCATCGACAAGCTTAACATCGCGGATGCCAACATGCTGAATAAGCTGTCACCATTCTTTGCGATCCTGATTTCAATTCCGCTTCTTAAAGAAAAGCCCAAGCATATCGATATTCTTGCGGTCATTGTAGCATTCCTCGGCGCAATGCTCATTGTCAGGCCGTCCGGCAGCAACATGCAGCTTGTACCCGCCCTTATCGGCCTGTATGGTGGATTTGCCGCGGGAACAGCCTATGTTTTTGTCAGAAGACTTGGGAAGAAAGGTGAGCGAACGCCGATCATCGTCCTGTGTTTTTCGCTGTTTTCTACGGCGGTGACAATCCCGTTTATCGCCGTGAATTATATCCCGCTGAAACCCATGCAGCTGATCTGCCTCATTATGGCCGGACTGTCCGCAACAATTGGCCAGTTTGGGATCACCTCCGCCTATAAGTACGCGCCGGCAAAGGAAATATCGGTTTTCGATTACACCCAGGTACTCTTTGCCGCAATGCTCGGCATGCTTTTCCTCGCAGAGCTGCCAACCGCTTTGTCCTTCCTCGGATATGTGATCATCATCGGAGTCGCAGTACTCAGGTGGCGATACAATCTGAAAAGTGAAGACTGACCGCGGTAAAAGCCGCCTGTGACCCGTCGGACCTGACGCATATTTTCAAAACGGATGATCATACCGGTCCGTCTCAGGCCTGATCCGATTCGTCTTCCGTCAGTTCATCATTTATGACAGCCTCCATCGGCATCGGGGCCGTAGGAACGGCCGTAAAATCCGCAGTATTGTTTACAAACGAATACATGGGGATTCCGTAGCTTCCGTCATCTCCAATGTGTTCAAAAAGTGTGCGGATAAAGAATTTCACCCATTCTTCGGATGGGCGCTGTGCTCCGGGAACCTGGTATCTCCCCCAGACGCTGCTCTCCAGAGTTTTTTTCTTCGTATCGATCACAATACCCAGCGCCACATTGCAGAAATCGAAGGACGCTTCAAACGCCGTCAGGTTCTCTCTGTCCGTTCTCGGCACATTCACAGCTTCCGGAATCTCCGTGGTCGTAATCATGACACGTCCCAGGATCGGCCCGTTCTCATCTTCAAAGGCCTTGATTGTTCCCATGGACTTAAGGGCAGCCTCAACCGTTTTAAACTGTTCTGGATTGTTCAGCATTATCTTCTTACCTCATTATTCATGATTCTATTTGTCATCGCCGGTCTAAAGTATATCATAACTGCTGACGGCATACTTTTCAATCACTTATTTTGCCGATGCTTTGCCTTGACGGCCTCACATGATTTCTGGTATAATTTTTTCGGAATCGGACCGCAATTGTCCGATTCCCTAATCCGGGAGCATTCCCGGTTCTTATATAAGGCGGATGTTTCGGCATCCGCTTTTCCATAATTGTATGTCGGAGGCCATTCTGTCTGTAGATGATATACTGAGCTCATGAACCGTGACACGAAAGGGATGCAAGCAACATGAATGAAATATTTTCCCGGGTCAGTATCCGTAAATTTACCAATCAGCAGGTTGAACGTGAAAAGATCCTGGCCATGCTCCGCGCTGCCATGCAGGCTCCGTCCGCTCATAATCAGCAGCCCTGGGAATTCTATGTCGTCCGCGATAAGGATATGCTGGAGAAGCTCTCTCAGATCAGCAAATACTCCATGTGTATCAAGAATGCGCCTGTGGCCATCGTCTCTGCTTACCGTACAGATCCCGCGCTTCCCTCTCCGAAGTTTTTCCATGTGGATATGAGTATCGCCATGGAGAATCTCTGGCTTGAAGCTGTTCATCTGGGGCTGGGCGGTGTCTGGATCGGAACCGCACCGAATGAAGAGATCATGCTGGCTGTTGAAGAAATCGTCGGAATTCCGGAAGGTCAGCGCGCATTCGCAGTCTTTCCTTTCGGTTATCCCGCCCAGGAAAAGGAGCAGCAGGATCGCTTTGACAGCGGCAGAATACACTGGCTTTGACTCAGCGGATATCCGAATGAAGCAGAGCGTCGGAGAGGATTGCAAAAACACTGCCGCCGGCTATAAAAATTCCCCGCCTTTCGGCGGGGAAAAACTGTATATGGCAGAAATCTTATCTGATAACCGCAGGATAAATGGTGAGCTTCTGGCCGATGCTGATCAGGTCGGGATTCTTGATGTTGTTCCACTGAGCAATCTGCATGTAGCTGACACCAAAGCGCTGGCCAATGCCGCTGAGGACATCGCCGGGGGCCACGGTGTAGACAATGTAGTTGCCGTAGTTTACGAAGCTTCCGTTGGCATACTGCCAGCCGCCGGTCACGTTCTCGAGTTCTTTTTCATTGATGTTGTTGGTCATTTTGGTAATCTCCTTTAGTAATTTGTTTTTGTGAGATCAATATAGCATATGAAGTATCACAGAACCGTCACACAAAACCTCGGCATCGTTTTGAACGCTTTTCTCATGCCAATGGCTTCTCAGAGTTCAAAACCGCTCCATCTTCTCTGCAAACAGCTTCATATATTCCGCCTGTTCCTGCGCTATGATCTCTCTGTACTGTCTGATTTCCTCATTGTCAATGG
>CAMOXX010000150.1 GCA_946629475.1 uncultured Blautia sp.
GCCTTCGCTGAGAAATCTATCCGGGAAGGCCGCACGGCCGTGATCTACACAAGCCGGCAGCTGCTGGCACCGGAAAACTGCTCCAGCGAGGAACTGCTGGAGATTTCCGTCCGGATTTCGGATGCACTGACCGGGATTGTCGAAGATCTGTCCGTAAAACCGGGCTTTCTGCTGGCAAAGGGCGGAATCACATCATCCGATGTCGGGACAAAAGGATTGAAAGTAAAAAAAGCACGTGTTATGGGACAGATCAAAAAGGGCATTCCGGTATGGCTTACCGGGCCGGAAAGCAGATTCCCGGATCTCCCGTACATCATCTTCCCCGGAAATGTGGGGGATGTGCAGACACTCCGCGAGATCGTGGAAGAAATAACAAAAAAGGATGACGAATTATGAGAAAAGTGATTATTTCGCTGGCACCGGTCGCGGCAGGAACGCCGGTGGACAAATATACACTTGCAGAGGATGTGGAAAAGAGCGTTGCGGCTGGGGCCTCCATGTGCCATCTGCACTGCCGCAGACCTGACGGAAGCCTGACGCCGGATATCACCTACATGTCGGAATGCTTTGACGAGATTCTCCGGAGGACGGACGTGGTGGTGCAGGTTTCGACCGGCGGGGTGTCGGATATGAACATCCGTGAGAGGTGCAATCCGCTGGATTACAAAAGGGCTGAGAGCGCTTCCCTGAACGGCGGGACGACAAACCTTGGCGAAGCGGTCTACATCAATTCCTTTGATGACATCCGGTACTGCGCAAAGGCAGTGTACGAGCGGAACATTCTCCCGGAGACCGAGGTTTTTGACATCGGCATGCTGCACAACATGGAGCTGGTCAAAAAGGAACTGCCGTTCCAGGAGCCGAGGCTTTTCAACCTGGTTTTCGGGCATAAGGGCGGAATGCAGCCGACGCCGGAGATGCTGGCCGCCTTCGTCTCCTTTGTGCCGAAGGATTCCCTGTGGGGTGTGACTCACTTTGGGCGGGACAACTGGACATTCCTGGCGATGGCCATCGCTATGGGAGCCACTGTGGTGCGAATCGGATTTGAGGACAGCGCGTATCTTTCGCCGAAGAAGACGGCGGAGCACAACTGGCAGGTTGTGGAAAAGCTTGCAGCCCTGATCCGGGCAATGGGACTCGAGCCCGCGGCACCTGAGGAAGCAAGAAGCATCCTCGGCATAAAGTAACAGAACAAAAACGTGATGTGTCAGGCGGAGAATAAACAGCAATGAGTGGAATCAGGATTCGGCTTCATAATTCCCGGAAAATTCGGGTTGTCATATCCATATCTCTGGTCGTACTGTCTGCGCTGCTGGTTTATTTTCTGGGAGAAATGGCCGGCCGTTCCTCGGAAGATGCGATTCTGCAGAACTATCAGGCTACCTATAAAGTTGCGCTCAGCAATTCCTCAAGAGTCCTGGATATGAACCTCAGGAGCATACTCGAGGTCGTCCGCGGCTATCTGACGGATGATGAGGTCAGGACGGTGCTCACAAAGGATCAGGAGCCCGGCGGAACATTCAGCGCTCCTGACCGTGAAATTCTGGAGGCGGAGGCCAAACAGCTCCTTATGCAGCAGGCTCTGGTCAACGACGTGATATTTTTTTCGCTTACCGGGAATCATTA
The DNA here is from genome assembly GCA_946629475.1 of uncultured Blautia sp. Taxonomy (GTDB): domain Bacteria; phylum Bacillota; class Clostridia; order Lachnospirales; family Lachnospiraceae; genus Blautia_A. The sequence goes on from CAMOXX010000150.1 coordinate 1,627, forward strand.
CATGCTCAGCAATACCCGGGGAAGCTACGAGTTTGATGTCTATTATAAGACCCATGACTACCTGGAAGAGCCGTGGAGCAGAGATGCAGAGGCAGCCAGAGGAAAGGAAGTCTTCTTTGGCAATGATGTTCTCGGGCCGGATCTCGGAAATGTCCTTTGCATGGCAAAGTATCTGATCGATCCGCGAACCGGCAGCCCGATGGGGTATCTGGTAGTTACCTTAAGCCGCAAGCTGATCGGCCGGTCCTACGTGGGAGGCGGCTCGGATCCTGCAAGCCGTTTTCTGGTTCTTTCAGATAATCACGAACTGATCTACTATGAAGGTCCGGAGGAGCAGGAGGAAGCCATCCGGGCTGCCCTGCTGGAATGGGAGCAGGTGCAGAAAGCTCCCAAAACACTGGTTTTTTCGGATGTGCAGAATGGTACGACCGGGTGGAAGCTGGTGAACGCGGCCAGGGTTTCCGACCTTACCGGACAGAGCAGGCAGCTCAGAAATATGGTCTGGATTGTGGGGAGCATAGTTTTTCTGCTGATTCTTGCCTTTATCCGCGTGACGCTGCAGAACAACCTGCTTTCAGAGCACCTGATGGCGACGAAGCTGAACGAGAGAGAGGCGGAGCTTCTGCTTTTGCAGTCCCAGATCAATCCGCATTTTCTGTACAATACTCTGGACGCGCTGTACTTTCAGGCAGTGATCCACGGAGATGACCAGATCGCCGATGCAACCATGGCGCTTTCCAACCATTTCAGGCTGACGCTCAACAGAGGCAGTAATTTCATCACTATCCGGGACAATCTGCAGTGGATCCGGGAATACATGAAGATTATGAATTTCCGCTTTCATGACCGCTTTGAACTGGTAGAGAAGGTTGATGAGGCCCTTCTGGATTACAGAATCCTCACATTCATTCTGCAGCCATTTGTTGAAAATGCCATCAATCATGGGCTGGAGGCAAAAATCGGGAAAGGCGTGATCGAAATTGCCGTACGTAGCGAACAGGAGCTTCTGATTCTGGAGATCAGGGATGACGGTGCGGGCATGGAGGATATTTCGGTCTGGGAGACGGGCTACGGAGTCCGGAATGTGCAGGAGCGGATCCGCCTCCACTATGGAAATTTCTACGGAGCCAGCGTTAAGAGCAGCAGGGCGGAGGGCACGCTTGTGACCGTAAAACTGCCGCTTGTCTTTACGGAAGGATAGGCTTATGACACGGATTGTTGTGATTGACGATGAATATCTTGTCGTTGAGGGGATAAAGGCCCTGCTCTCCCGGCAGCAGAACGATTACCAGGTCGTCGGATGGGCCTATGATGGAATCGAAGGCCTCAGCGTGGTGCGTGAAAAACAGCCGGATCTTGTGATCACGGATATCCGGATCCCCGGGATGGACGGGCTTTCCCTGATCGAAACGGCAAAGGAATTCTGCCCGGATACCACTTTTGTGGTGATCAGCGGCTATACGGAGTTCGAGTACGCGAGAAGGGCCCTCCGGCTGGGTGTAAAGGGGTATATCGACAAGCCGGTCAGCCGCGAAAAGCTGTTTGACGTGCTGGATGACGTGCGAAAGGATGACGGCTACCGCAGCGCGCATGAGATCGAGAGGCTGCAGGATGCCGGGATTCAGGGACTGACCCGGAATGATAAGGAGCTGTTCCTTGGCAGCAGCAGAAAGGTGCTGGCACTTCTGAAGGAATATTACCCGGATCCTGCGGATCTTCGCCGGGAATCCTACAAATATCTGTGCCTTTCGGGCGATATTCTGATGGAGGAGCAGCCGCAGGCGGACCGGGAGGAGATGGCCTCCTATAAGGATATGGAAAAGCAGAACACGGCGGACGAAATCCTCCGGTACAGCGAGAAGGTTCTTCAGAATATCGCCCGGTATATGAAGGCGTACCAGACAGGGAGCAGCCACCGTACGATCCTCGAAGTTCTTGAGTATATCGACCAGCATTATCAGGAAGACATCAGCCTGAATGAGCTGGCGTTAAAGGCGCGCATGAGCACCGCATACCTGAGCGTTCTTTTCAAGGCGGAGGTGGGGCAGTCCTTCATCAAGTATCTGACCGGGCTCCGCCTGAAAAAAGCCAAGTCCCTCCTGAAGGAAGGCTACAAGGTGAAGGAAGTCAGCGAGATGGTGGGGTACATCAATTACCGTTATTTCTGCGACATTTTCAAGAAGCATGTGGGGCAGACACCGCATGAGTACAAGGAAAATGTGTGGGTACAGTAAAAATCGATACCAAATCAAAAAAAATACCCACTGGAAATTTACACGGTTTGGAATAAAATATTCATATAAACATTCGTGAACGTGAATGGCCCCCACCGGCCGCAATTCAAGAAGGAGGAATACCATGAAAAAGAGAGCTCTGGCTATCCTGATGAGCGCAGCTATGGCAGCTTCACTCGCAATCGTACCGACTGTATCCGCATCTGATTTTTCCGGAGAAGATCCGCAGCTTGAGAAGAAGATCAAAATTCTCACCATCTGGGCAGAAGACAACGACAACGGAATTCTGCTGAATCAGATCTGCCAGGATTACAAGGACAATGTAAACCCGAATTTCGACTGGGAATATGAGATGGTTTCCTCCGACGACCTTCGCCAGAAGATCGCTACCCTGGCAGCCTCCAATGATCTTCCCGATATCTTCGCATACGAGTCCGGCGCGCCGCTGCTGGATCTGATCGACGCAGATAAAATCGTAGACATCTCCGAATTTCTTGCGGAGACAGGCACCGAAGAATACATGAATCCCGGTGCAGCTGAACTGATGAAGGGTCTGTCCGGAACGGAAGATCTCTATGACCTTCCGCTTGGACTTAACGTAGAAGGCTTCTGGTACAACAAAGAGCTTTTTGAGCAGGCAGGAGTGGAAGTACCGACAACATGGGATGAGTTTGAGGATGTACTTGCCAAACTTCAGGAAGCAGGCATCCAGCCTCTCACAACCGGCGGTTCTGACAAATGGGGCGCGACACGACTGATCAACGCCTACGCTGTAAGAGCAAACGGGAATGACATCATGACAAAAGCAGCGAACGGCGAAGTGGCTTACACAGATCCGGGTCTCATTGCAGCAGCTGACAAGCTGGCAGAGTGGGCTGAAAAGGGTTATTTCGGCGAGGGCATCACAACGGTTGACATGAACACTGCAGGCTCCATGCTGATGAGCGGCAAAGCTGCCATTTTCTACAACGGCTCCTGGTTTACCCAGAACCTGAACGATGAGAGCGCCAACCTGGCAGGCCCGGATGGAATTGGATTCTTCAACATTCCTGTAATCGACGAGTCCATCAGCAGCGCAACTTCTTACTCCATGAACTGCGGCAACATCCTTGCGCTGGACAAAGAAAAATATGATGAAGGAACAAAATGGTTCCTGAAGTACTACATGGAAAACATGGGCAACCTGGCTATGGATATGCTCGGCAGCGTCAAGGGCTACACCTACACCACAGCAGTTGAGGACATGAGCGGATACACCCAGCTGGTTCTTGACGAGATCGACAAGGCTACCGAAGGCTTTGCATGGTGGGAAGCCAAGATGATCAACGAAGTCTCCACAACAGCACAGGAAAATGTACAGCCTCTGCTGAACGGTGAGATGACCGGCGAAGAGTACATGCAGTCCATTCAGGACATCCATGACCTGAATTCATAATCGGATAAGAGGACACTGGTGTGCCCCCACACCCCTTAAAGACTGTCAAAAGGAGTGCACGGACCGGAGGGTCCGGCGCTCCTTTTTTAATACGAGGTGAAGATCATGAAACATGTATTGGGGAATCGTAAAGCGATCGCGCTTTTTGTGGTGCCGGCGCTGATCATCTATTCGGTGATTGTCATGCTGCCGGTCATCTGGTCATTCTATTATTCCTTCTTCAACGGCAGCCCGGGACTCAAATGGGAGTTCTGCGGATTTGACAATTACCTGAGACTGTTTAAGGACAAAAACTTTCTGAACGCCCTGTCGGTCAACGGGAGATATATCCTGATCACCGTGATCGGACAGGTTGGCCTGGGCCTCCTTCTGGCGCTGATGTTCCGCTTTTGGCTCCGCCACTGCAAGACTCTCGTCAGGACGCTCGTGTTCTTCCCGGTGGTGCTTCCCACCGTCGCTGTAGGCCAGCTGTTCGCGAAGATCTATGAGATCCAGCCGAACTACGGCCTTCTGAACAGCCTTCTGGACAGCATCGGACTCACAAAGCTTGTCCAGCCCTGGATCGGGCAGGCCAGCACAGCCCTCTGGTGCCTGTGTGTTATGGACATCTGGGTAGCCATGGGATTTTATTCGGTCATTTTTTACGGAGCGCTTCTGGATATTCCGGACGATGTGATCGAGGCAGCCCGGATCGACGGCGCCGGCAGCTTCAACCTTTTCCGGCGGGTTCTCCTGCCTCTGCTGCGCCCGATGATCATTACCAGCCTGGTGTTCAGCTTTTCCGGAACCGTCAAGATGTTCGAATCCGCCCGTGCCCTTACCAACGGCGGACCGGGATCGGCCACAAAATCATTGTCCATGTATATGTACGATGTTTCCTTTACCTACGGCAAGGTCGGGTACGGCAGCGTCATAGCTCTGGTGATTTTCCTGATCTGCGTGCTGGGCTCCATTGTAATCAACCTGTTTGACGTAAAGGAATGAAGGGAGGATATCAAAGATGAAAAAAGCAGGAAGCTTTTTCCGGGGACTTGTGATTGTCCTGGTATGTTTGCTGGAAGTATATCCTCTGTTCTGGATGCTCACGGCCTCGTTCAAGCAGCAGTATGAGTGGAGCGATAAGCCGGCCTACGCCCTGAATTCCGGATTTTACTGGCAGAACTACTCCGACGCCTGGACAAGAGGACATATGTCCACCTATTTCAAAAACAGTCTGATCACCACACTGATTTCGCTGGTATTTATCGTGGTTTTCTCGTGCCTGGTCGGCTTTGCCGTGACGAAAATGCAGTGGAAGATGCGTGAGGCTGTGGCAAAATACTTCCAGTTCGGCATTATGATTCCGGTGGCGGTTGCCCTGATCCCCCTGTTCCAGATCTACAGCAGGGGTCATCTTCTCAACACCAGAACCTGCCTGATCATTACTTACATCGCGTTCGGCCTTTCGCTCTCCATCTATCTGGTACAGGGCTATCTCCGTTCCTTCCCGGACGAACTGATGGAGGCT
>CAMOXX010000151.1 GCA_946629475.1 uncultured Blautia sp.
CAGAAGTGGACAGGGATTTTACAACGTATGGTAAATATCCAAGTTATATCTTCTTTGGGTTCCTGCTCGAGAACTCTCTTGACCCGGAGCAGCGGAAAAGAAGACTGGAGCCCCTGATCAAAGCGGCTATGCAGTATCAATAAAGTGCATTGAACCAAATTGCCGCTCTATGGCGTTTTGGTTCATAACTCTGCACTAAACTCTTGGAAAATGTAAGACCGTAACCCCGCATAAACACTGACTTCTCCGCATCATAAATAAACAACTCTGACTCCGTCATTTCAAGGTTCGAATCCTTGCAGCCGAGCAGCAAAGATCCCCTGGAAGAAATACTTCCGGGGGATTTTTGCGCTGGGCTGCAAGGATTCGAACCATGAAATGGAGAAATCCTTACTTTGCAGCTGAAGTCTGTTATACGAGCCAGTTTTTCTTTGTGATTATGCAGTCATGGCCATGAATGCGGATCCTGTCACCGATTTTCAATGTGCCTTTTTTTGCAAGAATATAGCCGTTGTTGACTTCTTTCACGTAAGAATAGACCAGTTTGGATACACGGCCGACTTCTTCCTCTTCTGTTTCAATAAAAACCGGTTCGCCGGGGCCGCCGTACTGTTTGGCGCGGATGTAATAATCATCTTCGAGTACTTCGAAGCCAACCATTTCGCGCTCCGGTCCGGATTCACGGATGGCGAGCAGCGCGTCTTTGCCGATAAAGTCTTTGTCCCATTTGATATTCCTGTCAAGGCCTGTTTCGAACGGGTTGGTATGAGCCAGGTCACGCATATAGTAAATGCCCGCTTCTGTCGGCAGTGTCCATGCCATGATCTGGAATTCGGTGACGCGCATACCGCCTGCTTTGACGACTTCCGCGTCAACGGCTTTTTCTATCGCCTCGAGATCATCCGGAGACATGTAAATCTCATAACCCCATTTTTCACCGGTAAAACCGGCACGGTTGATCTTTACGGGGATTCCGTCGAGCTCATTTTCCCTGATTTCAAAGAATTTCTGGCTGTCCACGGATTCGCCGCAGAGGGCATTCAGAACCTCTTTTGATTTCGGTCCCTGGACAGCAAGCATCTGCCAGTCTTCGGTGATTTCGGTCCATTCCACATCAAAATCACCCTGATGATAGTACCACCAGTCATCCGCTTTGGTGGCATATAAGGTCGAGACCCAGTAAGTATCTTCCGAAATCCGCATGATTACCACGTCATCGATGATCTCGCCCTGTTCGTTGAGCATCGTAGTATAACGGTCTCTTCCGACGGCGAGGGAAGCGATGTCTCCGGAATAAATATAGTCGAGAAATGCCGTCACATCCGGCCCGGTCACTTCAAGAAGCTGATGCGTCCAGAAATACCATCCAACATGATTCCGGACTGCCATGTGCTCGGATCGCTTCATATCGTCATATTTAAAAATATTCTTGTTCATGATCGGTCTCCCTCTTACGCGAATTTGTCAATTCGTTTTGCAATCTTAATGCGGAGCTTTCCTTCGGGTGAATCTTCTTCCCATAAAGCCCACTGCGCATTGATAAGTGTTTTTGCCATGCCGTACCACATGGAGACGTGCGCTTCCGGAAGATCTTTTGTGCCGGTGATTTCGAGATAACTCCGCTCGATGACCAGAATGCATTCTTTTTCGTTGAAAGCCTCTATCTCGTACGGACATACCAGGGCCTGCAGCTGCAGCTCAATGAGCCCGGCAAGGAGCCGTCCGTCTTCTCTGATGGAATTCGGAACACCCATCCAGTCGCGAAGCCCTTTGATCGCATACCTTTCACCGAACATGGCTTTGCCGGCGGCTTCCAGGACACAGTGGAGGATATGATCCGCCTGTTCTCTCGTCACATATCCGCGTTTGACTGCTTCAGAGATGGCCGGGAGGACATAAAGAGAAGCGGCAGTAGACAGGTTTATCATCTGATTGGAAGAATCCGTTTCATTGTTGGTTCCGTTGACAAAGTGATAATTGCACTCTTCACGGAACATCATAGACTCGTCCACGCAGTCCTCTTCTTCGGTATATTTTTTATAATCGTCCGTAACTGCGGGACCGAAGCTTTGCCAAAGTTCGTGAGGCGGTGCCGGATATTTGTCGCGGTTTTCAGCGATGATGCGGCAATGACGGTCACCGCATCCCTTCGCCTCGACCATCATATAGTCAAGCGTCGGACCGCCGGGACGGCGTTCCGCGGCTGCTTTGGCCTGTCCCTGTAAAGACATGGTCGTCGTACGGCAGAGTTCGGAGCCGACGATATCCCAGTCGCAGACATCGAGTTCTTTCTCGCACCGGTAAGTTCCGAAATCATTGCAGCGTCCGCACATAAGAAGCGCGTCATCGCCTTTGTCACCGATAAGTGCGCCGGGATATTCACCGCACATAAAGGGATGGATACCAAACCCGTCGTCATCGCCGTAGTATTTGCCCGTCATGTAGAGTCTCTGGATCGCATCTTCACACATCATTTGGGCGCGCTCCGCATAGTCCGGAACAATGATCCGCAATGCCTGGATAGCGGCTGCAGAAAGAACAGATTCAAAACGGCTGATGTAATGCATCGCTTCCTGGTAGCTGATCAGCCTGTTCCAGGGAGACTGGAGGGCGACGTATTCTTTGATCGTCGTGCCGGCGCCGGAATCCTGCGGAATTCTCTCATCGATTTTTCTACTCATTTTGATTCTCCTTATTTAATCCTCGGGGGGATACTGATCGATCGCGGGCTGGAAGCGGAAAATATTGTGGGAAGCGCCGGAATCCGCGACTACCGTCTCGCCGGTAATGCCGTCACCCATCGGTGTGGCAAGCGCGTAGGCAATGATGGCGACTTCGTCGACGGGCTGCTGACCGTCGGTCTGCCAGACCATTAGTTCGTCATAGAATTCATCCTGCTTTTCTTCCGGAATGCGTTCGGATGCAAGATTGCCGGCAGCACCCGGAGTGACCATTCCGCCCGGTGCGACAGCATTTACCATGATCCCATAACGCTTGAATTCTTTTGCGGCCTGCGTTGCCAGCGCACAGACGGCGCCTTTGCTGGATGCGTAGTGGGAGTATCCGCCGAATACCGGATACGGCATCCAGGGGCTGTTGGAGGCGATCAGGACCATTTTCCCGCGGACACTGTGTTCGATCATCCAGCGGCTGACATATTTGACGAGATAAAAAGCGCCGTTGACGTTCGTGTCCATGACAAGTTCCAGATCTTCTTTGGGAAGATCATTGAGATGGGCGTAATTCCAGATCGCTGCGGAATTGATCAGAATATCAAGGCCGCCATAAGTTTCCGTTGTGAAAGCAACCAGTTTTTCGACCTGCTCTTCCACGCGCACGTCGCAGAAGAAATAACGGACTCTGTCGCCAAAGCCCAGATCTTCGAACAGAGGCATGGCAGCATCTCTTTCTGTTTCGCAGTTGGAAGCGACGACGACTTTTGCTCCGCCCTGCAGGAGACGCAGCGCAATGTCAAAACCGAGTCCGGAACTGCCTCCCGGAACCAGCGCCACTTTACCTTTTACCGAAAACATCTCTTCCAGCGGACGGGCTGCCTTGATATACCCTTCCAGCATGGATTTATCACCGGGTTGAAATGCCATTGGGATACTCCTTTCTTTTTAAAACAGCCGACATTCTGTCGGTCTTAGTAAGATAACCGAAAAACAAGATCTACGCCTATTCTAAAGGGAATTATTGTGCCTGTGTATGCTCACATTCGATGTTTATTATCCGCTTTTCCCGACAAAATGACGACCGATTTGTTGACACTGTCTGACGGTGTTTCTATAATTAAAACAACGGAGGCAAACAGGAGGACTCACACATGAAACTCAATGCGGATATTGTCTTTGAGGAATTAAAGAAAAAATACACTGTGCGTATGACCGGTCCGAGGACGCCGGATCTCACGATATCCCGCCCGGAGCTGTATCTGGACAATGAGGTGGAATTCCTTTCCAATCATCTGTATCTCGCCACTGTGGAACACTTGCCACTTCATCCGAAACTGCAGAGAAATATAGTGATCGTGGTCATCGGGGAAGGCGCGAAGCTCTCGCATTACCGCGATAAGTGCTGTCTGATCCAGATCCGGGAAAAGGCGGACTATTTCCTCGTGAACCGGGATCTTAATCTGCTTTTCGACCGGTATTATGACTGGGAGAAAGAGCTGTTCGATATTTTCCTCGCAACAGCTGATCTGCAGGAGATCATTGACTGCAGTGTGCCTGTACTGGGCAGGGATATTCACGTTCTCGACGCATCCTTCCGCTATCTGACCCGAACAAATGACAGGACGGATACTGCCAGCCTGGCTCCGCAGGAGATCAGTCAATACCTTTCTTCCTTTGAAATGATCATGGACCGTCACGGGGCTGTGCTTCTCGACATGGACAGTACGCAGTATCTGTGCGTCAATTTGTTCAATGAGACAGGTACCTATATCGGATGCGTTTATCTTGAAGGAAACGGACGGCCTTTCCGTGACAGCGACAATGCGCTTGCGGAGTATCTGGGAAGCCTGATCGAGAAGGCAATTGAGAGGAATCCTTCTATGATGACGAGTGACCAGGCTACCGCAAAGAATGCTTTGATGAACCTCGTTAACGACCTGCCTCTCACAGCAAACCAGAAATGGCAGCTGAATCTGACGTCACCGGGACAGCATTTCGTATGCATTTCCATGCACAGCGCCAACCGCTCTTCAAGGCTGCCGAAAGGGTATATCTGCGGTGCCTTTGAAAATGCATTCGCCGGGGCGGTCGCATTTCCTAAAGAAAATACGATTGTATGTTTTATGGACGTTTCAGGGCTCAGGGACAGGGAAGGAAATTATTATGCGGCGCTGAATAAGAAGCTCAGGCAGTTCCTCAGGGAAACCAGCGGGGTTGCAGGCGTCAGCAACGGGTTTTCCGATATTCATGACGCGAAGATTGCATATTTTCAGGCGGAAGCGGCAATTGAGAATGGGATGATCACAAATCAGGAGACCGATCTTTTCTATTTTCAATCCTATGCGCTGATCAGCCTGATTATCAATTCGATGGGGAATCTTCCCGCAGATGCCTATTTTTCGGAACGGCTGCAGAAACTGATCCGACACGACAAAGAAGCATCGGTTTCTTATCTTGAAACACTCAGAGTATTTTTGCGATGCAGCATGTCTTTTTCACAAGCTGCGGAAGAGCTGTATGTTCACCGAAGCACGGTCGTCGACCGCATTAATCGAATCGAACGCGAACTCGGAGTGGATCTAAAAGATCCGGATACGAGGCTGCTTCTGGAGATCGTTCTGAAAGCCATGGAAATCGAAAGCCTGGTACAGGAAGCAAGAGAGTAGGATTAAGAAAAGCCAGGAGCGGGCCCCTGGCTTTCCTTGTGTCAATTATGTTTCTCAGCGAGCGCATTTCTTCAGTTCTTCATCGATCTGATCCGCAAATTTTGCCACTTCAGCGGATTCAGGATAGGAAAGAAGCTTACGGTAGGTCAGTGCTCCGACCAGTTTCATGCGGGGATCTTTTGTCGAACCAGGCGCATATTTTTCCATAACAGCTTTTCCTTCGGGGCTGCGCATAATATCGCGGATCTTGGAATCAAGTGACAGTGCCATAAGAATATCCTCCTTTGGATCGTGGTATTGGTTCTATAATTACCTGATGGATCTCTCCTGATTGAGATTGTCCTGATTATACCGCGGCATATTGATTCCGGTAATCCGCAGAACAAAGGTAAACAAAAGGGATTTTCCCGCTGTTTTGACAGGTTCTGTTAAGGGCGGTTAAGAAGAAAAATAAGAAAAATCTGATTCTATTTTGTAACGAAATCAGTACAAAACGCATTCACATACAGAAACACAGCAGAAAGGAGGTGGCCGGATGCAGACGATGGATGAGATCTACAGGCAGTACGCGCGGACTGTCTATAAATATCTGCGTTCACTGACGCGGGACGCGGACCTGGCGGAAGAGCTGACGCAGGAAACATTTTATCAGGCGATCGAGCAGCAACCGTTACGACGGGAGCGCGAAAATTACCACCTGGCTGTGCGGAATCGCAAAAAACGTACCTATTCATCGTTCGGGAAAAAGAAGAAGAACACCCCGGTTCGTAATGCTTGGAATGGACTGGCTTTTGAGCGTGTCTGTATGTGGCATACTCACAATATAAAAAAGGCTCTGGGTATCTCCGGGGTGTTAACAGATATCTGTTCCTGGAGCTGTGCCGCTGATCCGGACAAAGGATTACTTGGCTCCCAGATCGATATGATAATTGTACGAAAGGCTCAGGTTATCAATCTTCTGGAAATGAAATATTCTTCGGCACCGTATGCGATTACCAAAAAAAACAAGTGCCGATCTTATTCGAAAGCGCAGCGATTTTATAATTGCAACGGGAACAAGAGCAGCGATACATCTGACGATGGTAACCCCATTTGGCATTGTACGCAACAGCTATGCAGGGGATATACAGTCAGAAATCACTGCAGAGGATCTATTTGATTAGATATCTTTTTCCAAATCTTCTTAAAATCGACAGATTTGGAAAGGAACTCATTGAGCTTGCTCTCGATGTACTTGAAAAAGAGGGAGGAAATAAACAAGGCCCTTCTTGCAGCGTTCAAAAAGAACGAGTAAAAAAAGTCCCCCGGAAGCATCTCTTCCGAGGGATTTTTCAGCTGGGCTACAAGGATTCGAACCTTGAAATGACGGAGTCAGAGACCAATGCGCATT
>CAMOXX010000152.1 GCA_946629475.1 uncultured Blautia sp.
CGCAAAAAATGCGCGGAAGTTTGTAATCGGGGATGACAGAGTCCTGGATATGATGATCCAGTTTGAAACAATGTCTGCAGACTGCTTTCTCACGGATTACATCCATTTACCATTTTCTTTGAGAAAACTGAAGCGGGCCTTTTCAAAATGGCAGAAGGCGATGGGAGAGGACGGCTGGAATGCCCTGTATCTCGAAAACCATGACCATCCGAGGGTGATTGACCGTTATGGAAGCCTTGAATACTGGCGGGAATCCGGCACCATGCTTGCAGCATGCTTTATTCTGCAGCGGGGAACGCCCTTTATTTATCAGGGGCAGGAGCTGGGCATGACGAATATTGCGCTGCAATCGATCGACCAGTATCTGGATGTGGTATCCAAAAATGCTTATCATCGCTTTCACCTGAATGAGCCGATCCAGAAAAGACTGAAGCGTGTACAGGTTTCCAGCAGAGATTCTGCAAGAACACCGGTTCAATGGAATTCAGAAGCGAATGCCGGCTTTTCGGACTGTGAACCGTGGTTTTATATCAACCCGAATTACAAAACGGTCAATGCGGCCGAGGAAGAAAAAGATCCGGACAGCATACTGAACTTTTACCGGAAATGCCTGCGCCTTCGGAAGTCTGAAAGCGCGCTGCTTTCAGGAAGCTACAGGGAGTATGCGCGGCTTCGGCGGCATATTTATGTATATGAAAGGCAGTATCAGAGTGAAAAGGTGCTGGTAATATGCTCTTTTTCAAAGCGGGAAGAGAGCTTCAGACTGCCGGAAGTATACCGTGAAAAAAACACTGTGCTGCTTCTTGATAATTATCCCGGGAAAAGGCGATTTTCGGCCGGGCAGAAACGTATTCGATTAAAGCCTTATGAGGTCGTGGTGCTGAAAGCCGCCGCGGCGGCAGAGGATGGTTCATTGCCTTGAAAAGGTGCCTGTGCTATAATTAAAAATTAATGCAAGCGCTCAACATCTGGCTAAGGATAATTTTGATTCGGGAAATCGGGGGATCAATTTGACCAGGATCGATAAATCACAAATATTGGAGAACGGACAGGATCCTGCGGATCTGAGGGGTGAGGGGCTGAAGATCAGTCTCAGAGAAAAGATCGTCAGCAGTCTGATGAAGCGGCGCTGTCTACTGAAGGATATCAGGCTGACGATCCCCAACGGGTCTCTGGTACTGCTCCTTGGCGGGTCCGGATCCGGCAAAACGACCTTTGTCAATGCCGTTACCGGCTATGAGAAGGCTGATGCCGAGATGCTTCTGAACGGTCAGGACATTTATAAAGAGTATGACCAGATGAAATACCGCATCGGCTTTGTGCCGCAGCAGGTCCTTCTCAGGATGAATGATACGGTGGAACGTACGCTTGAGGATGCTGCGTCACTCAGACTTCCAGCTGATATGAGCCGGGAGGACAGGAAAAAGAGAGTGAACGAGGTCATGGATACGCTCGGCTTAAGCGCCGGTCGTACCGGACTGGTCTCTAAAAAGTCCGGCGGAATGAAAAAGAGGATATCGATCGGCATGGAGCTGATCTCCGATCCGGAGCTCTTTATTCTGGATGAACCGGACTCCGGACTGGACGGCGTGATCGCCAGAGAGCTTTTTATGAAGCTCCGGGAGGAGGCTGACCGCGGCAGGATCGTGGTCACGATCACGCATACTCCTGACAGGGTCGCTGACCTTTTTGACAAGGTCATTGTACTTGCAAGGGATTCCGGACGTACCGGCCGGCTCGCTTTTTACGGTTCCCCTGCGGAGGCATATGAGTTTTTCGGAAAGACCAGTATGGAAGACATCGTCATGTCCGTCAACGGCCGCGATCAGGGAGGAGAGGGCAGAGCTGAGGAATATATTGAAAAATATGCTGCCCTGAGGAAAGAAGCGGACACTCCTGCTGCGGACGCATCGGATGCTCCAAAGGAAACATGAACAGATGAATGCTGAAAATTCCAACAGAAAAGAAAAGGTAAAATATCGGGGACGGATCGGTCAGACCGGCATTTATCTGGGAAAGCTCATCCGCATGTTCCGGTACCAGAATGACTGGAAGGTGATCCCCATGGCGGCACTGATCGCAGGTCTTGTAACATTTGCGGTCGGTGCGAACCTGTTTAAAACACAGGAGGGAACTTTCCAGGGCTGCTTTGCTCTCGTCTGTGCCTGCGTATGGAACGGCTTCTTTAACTCGATCCAGGTGGTCTGCCGTGAAAGACCGATCATCAAGCGCGAGCACCGGGCAGGTATGCATATCAGCTCTTATATCGCTGCTCATCTGATCTACCAGATGTTTCTCTGTGCGGCACAGACTGTGATCATACTGCTTGTCTGCCGCCTGATGCGGATCGAAATGCCTTCGGAGGGGCTGATCACTTCGTCGTTCCTTCTGGATCTGTCTCTGACGCTTTTCCTGATCACCTATGCGGCGGATGTATTTTCTCTTGCCATATCCTCACTGGTGAAAAATACCACCACGGCCATGACGGTAATGCCGTTTCTGCTGATCTTTCAGCTGCTGTTCTCCGGAGGGCTCGTTCAGCTCCAGGGCTTAGCTGTGAAGATCACGGACATTACCATAGCCAAGTGGGGCCTCAAAGGCCTTTGTACACTCGGGAATTACAATTCCAGGCCTATGGTGGGCCTCTGGAATATGATCTATAAATTCCGGGATATGGAGGTTTATGACACAAAGCCGATCGGCGAGGTCCTTGACTGGATCCAGAGAGAGAACAGGCTCGATGAAGTGCTTCGGGCGGCCGGAGAGAATAACCAGAGCCCGGAATATCTTTTTACGGCGGGCAATCTGATGAACTGCTGGGTCCATATGATCATTATCACACTGATCTGTGCAGTGATCTCGGTCATACTGCTTGAGTTTATCGACCGGGACAAACGGTAAGCCGTTCATCGCAGAAAGCTGCAGAAGCAAAAGATGACGCAGGGCACGGTTCAATTGAGAACCTGCAGGGGCTGATGTATATAAATGCTTGACCAAAGAGGAAGAAAATGTCAGTTGATTACAGGGAAAAGGTTTTGACGGATGCGTCCGGTTTTGTACTGCTCGCTGATTACGTTCCTTCTGTGATCCAGGAGATCCGGTATTATTCGAGCTATAACTTTATCGGGGAGCGGATCGACGGATACGAGGAGCCCTGTGCCCTCCTTACCAGGGAGGCGGCGAGAGCCCTGAAGAATGCGGCAGGGGAGCTGAACGCGCAGGGGTACCGGATCAAGGTCTTTGATGCTTACCGTCCGGCCTGTGCAGTCCGGCATTTTGTGCTGTGGGGGATAGAGGATCTGGATCTCAGGATGAAACCGTATTTTTATCCGGACCTGGAAAAACAGGAGCTTTTTATCAGAGGCTACATCGCAAAGCAGTCCAGCCACAGCAGAGGCAGTGCCATCGACCTCACGCTTCTGGACATGAAGACCGGCCGGGAAGTGGATATGGGCGGACCCTTCGATTATTTCAGCGAGCTTTCCCATCCGGATTACAGAGGGATCACGAAGGAGCAGTTTGAAAACCGCATGTTCCTGCAGAAGGTGATGGTTCGAAACGGCTTCAGACCGTATGAATGTGAATGGTGGCATTTTATGCTCGAAAATGAGCCCTATCCTGACACTTACTTTGAATTTCCTGTTTCCACAAAGGTTTTAAAAGGCATATGATCGGAAAGCTTCGCTACAGTCTGGCATTCAAAATACTTGCGGGAGTCGTTCTGCTGCTGGCTCTGCTGTCTCTTTTCATAGGTATGATCGGCTATCGGGGCTTTACAGAGGCAATACTGGAGCAGTATGTCGAGGGCGCTTTCCGGACAGCGGATTCCGCTGCCGAACTGGTCAATCCGGATCATATCGAACGATTTGTGGAAAGCGGCGGAAAGACAGGGGAATACGAAGCGGTCCATTTCAGCATGAATCGGCTGTGCAATTCTCAGGGGGTGACCTTCATTTACGTGATCCAGCCGGATCGGACGGATTACGGGCATATCAAGTTCATTTTTTCGACCATAAATGATGAGAGTCCCTATACTCAGTATGAATTCGGCTTTGTCCGGGCAACGACGAATGACGAATACCGCGAAAAGTACCGTCAGATGTATGAGGAAGGGTTGGAACGGGCGCTGGTCGTCAGAGACTCCGGTTATATTCAGACGGATAAACACATTACGGCAATGATCCCGCTGAAGGGCGCCGACAGGAAGACCAAGGCGATCCTGTGTGTTCAGAGACAGCTGGATGTCCTCGATGCTGCGCGTATAAGATATGTACGCAATGTACTTCTTGCCCTCGCCGCGGTGTCGGCGCTTGTGATCCTCGGACAGGGCGCATTTATTTATCAGCGCATGCTGGCGCCGGTCCTCCAGATCACAAAGGAAGCGGACCGTTTTGCGGATGAAAGCATTCCTGCTGAAAAAAAGCTGGCTGAGCAGATCCCGTTCAGAGATGAGATCGGAGACCTTGCCGATGCCGTTGACCGTATGGAGGAGCAGGTCTGCACCTATATGGATAATCTGACCAGGATCACGGCGGAGAAAGAACATATGGCTGCGGAGCTGAATGTTGCCAGGAAGATCCAGAGCGGCATGCTGCCGAATCTGTTTCCGCCTTTCCCGGAGAAAAAAAGCATTGACCTCTTTGCTTCGATGAACCCCGCGAGGGAAGTAGGCGGTGACTTTTACGACTTTTTCCTGGTGGATGAGGATCACCTCGCGATGGTGATTGCCGATGTGTCCGGAAAGGGTATCCCCGCCGCCTTGTTTATGATGGTCTCTGATATTCTGATCCGTACGGAGGTGAAACATGGCACACATCCCGCTGAAGCTCTGACGCGCGTCAACGATCGTCTCTGCAGCAGCAACCGCGCGGAAATGTTCGTTACGACATGGCTCGGGATCCTGGAGCTTTCCAGCGGCAGGCTGCAGGCGGCCAATGCAGGACATGAGTATCCGGCCATTATGCGTGCAGGAGGAGAGTATGAGCTGTACAGGGATCCGCACGGACTGGTTCTCGGCGGACTGGAAGGCATAGTATACAGGGACTATGAAGTGCAGCTGAAAAAAGGAGACTGCATTTTCGTATATACTGACGGTGTGACGGAGGCTGCAGATAAGGACAACCGTCAGTTCGGAACGGACCGCATGCTGCAGGCGCTGAATAAAGAGAAGGACAAAAGCGCCGACAAGGTGCTCAGCCGGGTGCTGGCGGATATCAGAAAATTTGTCGGCAAAGCGCCTCAATTTGATGATATCACTATGATGTGTCTCAAGTATAAAGGTCCCGAGGATGAAGACAAAGGAGGGCAGGTAAGGCCGGATGCTGAAATTTGATACGAGAAATAAAAAACCGGCGCTCTATAATATCCTGGCGATATCTGTAGTGACCGTGATCATTCTGGCACTGCTTCTTAAAGACGGCGAGACTCATTCACTTGGAGTTTCTCTTGTTTTTTCGGTTTATATCGTGATCTCACTGGTTATCCTGGCAATGGCCTTCGTCGGACAGATCCATTATAATCCCTATTCCTATAATACGATCTACTACATGGGCTTTATGCTTTTTCTGCTCTTTGTTCTGATCACACAGCTTTACCTGACAGTACAGATCATCCGCTATCCGGATACATTCGGAACAAAACAGATCCTTTTTGCCCTGCTGAACTCGGCAAAAAACTATCTGTTTCTGACATTTCCTTTTTTACTTGTATTCTCGATCGCTCTTTGTGTCTCCAACATCTCCCTGATCCGTCATGAGGGACGCAGGCTGGTGAACATACTGGGGATCATTCTGTCATTTCTGATTGTTGCAGGAGCGCTCTGCCTGTTTGGGTTTGATTATTATATAGCGGGCCGGGAAGACAGGCACATGGTCTTAAATCTCTGCCTGAACCTGTGCTCAGCCATGTATCTTTATTTCGAATGCATGCTGATCGGGGCGATCGTGGCGGATATTATTGCCGCCAGGTATGAGCCTGAACGGGATAAGGATTTTCTGATCATCCTCGGATGCGGCATCCGAAAGGACGGGACACCGACGCCGCTTTTAAAAGGCCGCGTGGACTGCGCGCTTTCGTTTTACCGAAAGCAGAAGCAGGAGACGGGAAAGGATCTGATCTTTGTGACTTCCGGCGGACAGGGACCGAATGAGGTGATATCGGAAAGCGCTTCCATGAAGGCTTACCTGATGGAACAGGGAATTCCGGAGAAAAAGATCATAGAGGAGGACCGGTCGACCAGCACTTTTGAAAATATGAAATTTTCAAAAGAGAAGATATGGGCGGTCAACCCGGAGGGAAAGGTGGCATTTGCCACCACCAATTACCATGTTTTCCGGGGAGGCCTCTATGCCAGACGCGTAAAAATGCGCGCTGTCGGAATGGGGGCCAGAACCAGATGGTATTTCTGGCCGAATGCTTCTGTCCGGGAGTTTGTCGGTCTGCTTACGGAACACCGCGGGAAACAGATCCTCGTCTTCGGAGGGATGCTTGCGATCTATACGGTGCTGACATTCCTGTGCTTTGCACGGTAACAGCCGGATCTGCACAAAGCAGGGATGCCTCCGTTGCTGAAGACAACCGGCAGATGACCGGACGGAAAGAAAGACAATAACAAAGAAAGAAGGATACAGCATCCGCCGCGTCCTTCTTTCTTTATTGTGGAGCTGCCAGAAAGGCAAAGGGGTTTGTTTATTCGCCAAGG
>CAMOXX010000153.1 GCA_946629475.1 uncultured Blautia sp.
CCGGCTTGTCCTTCAGTTCGTTCGCCACATACACGGCAAATCCGCAGATCGCCGTAACCGGGTCCGGTTCATAGGACATCTCTCTGGTATAGAGGAACTTGGCCTTGACGTTCTCCCCTTCTGCGTTCTGGACCGTAGCGCCCACCGGGTGCATCACGTCTGCCAGGACCACTTCGTCAAAGCCCATGTCATACAGTTCCCGGATGAGTTCGATAATATAGTTGCGCAGGTCCGCGTTATAGGGATCCAGCCAGGAACCGTTTTCATCGCTGTAGTTAAACCCGCTCTCCGTTCGCAGTGCGTACTGCGTGCTTCGGGACGCGAGCATTTCATCAATAAAGCAGCTGATCTGTGCGACCATATAGACGGTCTTCCCGTCTTCCCTGGTCTTGAGTGCGGGGATCAGCTTCGGGAGCGAGTTGGTAAAGTCATTGTCGGTCGAAAGGCCGTAGCTGTAGGCGAGAGAAGCCTTGGAATTCCACATCAGCTGGCCGCTTCTCGGCTTCATCTCAAGCATCAGGGCATTGCCGTCGACCAGATTTGCCGCGGCTTCCTGCAATCTGCTTTCCCCGATCTCCTCGGCGCTGAGATAAACAGCGCGGAGCGGTTTGACATTTCTTCCTGCCGTTGCCACCACGCGGGAATAATCCGGAGGCTGAAAGACGATTTCAGGGACCACGGAATCAAACACCATATTCGAGCCCGCTGCCGCTGTTGTTTCGGAATCGACCGTTTCATCGGAGTCAGAGAAGACAACTTTCACGGTGTCGTCTCTGATGACCGCGTATTTCTGCAGTCCGTAGAAAAGCACAATCAGCAGCGTGATCAGGCCGATCAGCAGAATAAACGGAATCAGCCAGTAATTTCTGCGCTGTCTTCTCCCGCGATAAAAATCAGAGTTCTTTGCCAATGAATCTACTCCTTTTCGGAACGCTCAATTCACGGCTCGATCTTGGAAATCCGGCGGATATGGCGTTCGTCGTTTGAAAACGGGGTGTCCAGAAACGTATCCACAATCTTCAGCGCCAGGCCCTCTCCGACAACGCGGGCGCCCATTGCAAGAACATTTGCATCATTGTGAAGTCTGGTCGCCTCGGCCGAAAAACAGTCCCCGCAGAGTGCCGCGCGAATACCGCGGACCTTGTTGGCCGTAATGGAAATACCGATGCCAGTTCCGCAGATGATGATCCCGTACTGATACGCTCCGCTCGCGACAGCTTCCGCCACTGCTCTGCCGTAATCTGGATAATCGCAGCTTGCTTCGCTGTAAGTACCGAAATCGTGATACTGCTCGCCTCTGCTCTCAAGATGTTTCATCACAGCCTGCTTCAGAGCATAGCCGCCGTGATCGGAACCAATCGCAATCATTGTTGAATCCTCCATTAAAATAGTGGTAAAGCAATTATAGTCATTTTAACTTTCAATGTCAACGAAGTGCCGCAGAAATTATGAAATCTCATTGCAAGTCTCAGTTTTGCATGGTATACTGCATATATACAGAAAGGATACACAGGAGGCGGTGTTTCCGATGAAAAAGCTCCTTCAGAAAAAATACCTCATCTTCATTATTCCGGCGATTTTGCTGCTGGTTCTTCTGATTGCGGCTGTGCCCGGTGCTGTCTACCGTGAACATCATTACCGCAGTGCGATGAATGCGCTGCACGCAGGAGATCTGTCCGCCGCGCAGGAGCTTTTGTCCGATATTCCGCTGTATCGGGACAGTGAAACCATCCTGAACCGCGAAATCCCATACATTGAGGCCGACAGGCTGATGAATGCGGCGGAATCCGGTGACAGCGCGATGCTGGAAACCGCCGGATACTCCGCTTCGGATCTCAGAGAGGACACAACCGTCGCCATGCTGCTTTATCGCGCGGCGGGCGATGCCTTTGATGCTCTCGGCGATTATAAAGACAGCGCCTCCCGTGCCGAAGAATGCCGGGCCGGCGTCGATCGGGAAGTCCGTATGCTGCACGATCAGGCAGAGGAGGCGCTTCGCCTTCAGCGTCAGGAGACCTATGACCGTGCTTTTGCGCTGCTCGAATCCGGCGCTTACAGTGAAGCGCACTCTGTTTTTGAAAGTCTGGGAGACTTTTCCGACAGCAAAACCATGGCTACAGAATGCCTTTACCGGAAGGCCGTCTCACTGTATCAGTTTCTATCCCGCTATGATGTGAGCCGCATCTATGCTCTCATCTCCACCGATCCGAACGAGACCAGCATCTTCTCTCTCTCCACCGCGGAGGCGCTTCGCCTCGGCAGCAGCGTTGTCGATGAACTGAGCGCAGCCTGCGGCAAGGACAAATCGGACATCCGCCTGGAGGATGCTCCATCCGCCAACCTGATGCTGCTGAAGGATGCCTTGACGGAGCTGTTTCACGCCCTCGGCGATTATGGGGAAAGTGCTTCTTATCCGCAGAGGATTGCCGAGGCCACCGACTATACCCGTGATTTCTTCATGCTGTGCAGCGCCGGTGATCTTCCCGGGGCGCAGGCCTGGCTCCAGTCCTTTGAAGGGGAATTCCCTGACCGGAACCGCTGGCAGGAACTGCTGAACCTGTATCTCCCCTACTGCGGCTACTGGGAGCTCTATTCCGGAGACCCCGGTCTTCTTCCTTATACCATCGGTCAGAGCTCTACGGCCATGTCCACTTTCACGCGGGTCATCCTGACCAGGGATTCGTCGCTGCTTCGGCTCAGCTTCGGACCAAACCAGGAATACAGCATCGATCTTCCCTGCGAACTCGGCGATACGATGTTTGTTACCGAGCTCGAAACCGGCTACTATATGGCTGCGCTGAATAACGGTCATTTTGTCTATCACCGTTATGACACAAAATGGAACCCGCTCAGCAGCTGCGATTTTCTGCCGCGCTGAACCGGCATTAAACCGTAAACAGGCATCCTTCCCGCACGTTTTCCTGCGGAAGGATGCCTGTCTTGTATTTCAGAACATATTCGATCGCGTGCTTTATGCCCCAGAATTACTTGCGTCTGGCGTGCTGCTTACGCTCGGTGTTCCGCCGTTTGTCCGCGTTCTTGCTGTCGGAAGCCTGCATAAACTTCTTCAGCTTTTCCTCAAAACTCAAATCGCCGGTTGGGGGAGCAACCACCCCTGCTTCCGTCATCACAGGCTTGCTGGGAGCAGCCGGAGGCGGAGCCGCTTCACGTTCCGGTTCCTTCTTCTCCTCTGCCAGCGCGCGCTTGATCGAAAGATTGATTTTACCCTGCTCGTTGATTTCAAGCACCTTAACCTTCACCATCTGGCCGACGTTAAGATGATCATGAACATCTTTTACAAACGTATTGGAAATCTCAGATATATGAACCAGACCGCTTTTCCCGCCCGGAAGCGAGACAAAAGCGCCGAAATTCATGATGCCTGTTACCTTCCCCTCCTGAATACTGCCAACTTCAATTGCCACGGTAGATCAGCTCCATCCTAGATATGCTGGACACCAAGGAATGATCAAATTTGATCGTTCTTTGAGATTGCTCATAATATATATGAAAAAAAGCGTTTTGAAAAGCTTTTTTTTTGAGAAATTGGAAATAAATTGTAAAATTAAAATGAAAAAGACGCCCGAAAGTGATTATTTGTGGGAAATTGCGTTTTCCCGTTGTTTTTTTCCTGTTTCATGGTTGATATTTTACAGATTCCCTTTTATAATAAATGATGCTTTTAACTTCATTCTTTGATTGTGAGGGATTCAAATGGTACGCTATAACACGGAAGCCAAGTACGTGGAAAAGAAAATGTTCGATGGTGCGGGCATGGCCAGAATGCGCCTGATCCTTGAGTCCAATGCCGAGATGTACGACAAAGGCCGTGTCTTCAACCACCTCTATCTCGCTCCCGGCTGTGAGGTCGGCTGGCACATCCATCACGGAGACGGTGAGACTTACTATATTCTGAAAGGAAAAGGCGAGTACAATGACAACGGTACCCTCGTCACCGTCGGCCCCGGGGATGTCACCTTTGTCGACGACGGAGAAGGCCATTCCTTAAAGAACATCGGGGAAGAGCCACTGGAAGCAATCGCGCTGATTCTCTTCAAGTAATTCTTTTGCTGCGTTCTCTTTTCATAAAAATGCACCCCTGACAGGTTTTGTCAGGGGTGTGTGCGTTCTTATAAGGCTTTTTAATGACTGTTGAAATAATAAAGAGCGGTACTGTCTGTCAGTACGGCATCGCACTTCCCGGCATAGAGCTGCGCAAAGCACTCCGTCGTTCCCCCGGCCAGTCGAGTGATCTGTCCGAGGCGCTTGATGAGCTTCTGGTCGGTGTTCAGCGCGGCCATCGCTTCCGGTGTGGACGGCATAACCATCTTCTTCCCGGACAGCATCATTTTGTTTACGGTATAGCTGTTGGCGCGGACCGCAACAACGATGTCGTTTTCCACATAGGGGCCGTACCGGGAGTACACCCGCTGCTCAATCTCGTCCGGGTCCAGAGCCAGGCCGCCCCAGGCACAGTCGATGTTTCCGGAGGACAGCTCGATATACACATTCTCCTTTTCAATCGGCTGCATCTTGATGTGCCAGCCCAGCTTTTCCGCCACGGCGATGGCAAATTCCACATCGAAGCCCCAGTACTCGCCGTTGGCGGAATATGCCAGCGGGAACGAGTTGATATCAAGTCCGATGATAAAATCCCGGTAATCCGTCGGCGGGAGCTCATCCAGCCGGATATTGGTCCGCGGGAAGGAAATGATCCGCTGGCCGAACCATTTGCTGCAGAGTTCACTGAGCTTTCCTTCCTCGTCCAGAGCCTGGATCGCACCGATTACATAATAGGCCGTGGGATCATCATTGCGAAACGCGATTGAATACTCCTGATCCACCAGTGTCATCACGGCTTTGACCCCGTAACCGGTCCCGCCTGAGGCGCAGCCTGCACAAACCAGGCAGCAGCACAGGACCAAAAGCCAGCATATGCATTTTTTCAGGCTTTTTCTATGCTTCAAGACAAGTGCCTCACATTTTAATCCGTTTCATTGTTTTCTCCGTCGTTTCTTCCCTTCGGCATGACGAAGCCGTGTCCGGAGCGCCAGCCCCAAAAGCAAGAGTTCCAGGCCGAGCGCCGCGCCAATCAGCGCAGGCCGCCCGATCAGGGAATCCGCTTCTATTATTTTGGAAGCTTCCGCAGCAGAACCCGTCCCGCTTTCGTCCTCCGTGTTCTGCAGGGAGACCGGCGTGGGCAGGGCTTCGGAAGGCAGGGCTTCCACCATCACCCGCTCTGTTTCTTCCGCTGAACGAAGCCGCTGTTCAAGGCCGAGGGTGTAATCACAGAACAGGCTCGCAAGATCGCCGATGATCGTCTCAGACATTCCGCCGTATCGTGTCATCACCGTCAGAATAAACGGCTGCGGTGTATATACAATCCCGCTGGTATGGTTCCAGTCCGTTCCGTCTTCGTCCTGATAGGTTCCGTATTTCTGTGCGATTTCCCAGCGGTCCCCCAGCTTCAGCCGGAAATAGTGATTCGGCTGAGCACGCTTCAGGCAATCCGTAATCCGGGGAAACTGCTCCTCATTCCGATAGAGCGTCCCCATCACGTCCGTCATAAAACGCGCCGTAAAATAACTTCCGCCATAGAAGTCCCAGGTATAATACTCCTCGGGCAGATCGGAGTATCTGCAAAACATTCTTCTGCAGGCATCCGGCTGCGCAATCCAAAGCATGGTGGAATAGGCAACAGGGTTGTTGGAGTATACAAGAACCTCTTCTTCAATCTCTTCCAGGGTCATGCCGTTGATCTCGGAGTCTTTTGTCAGCTCTCCCCGATATTCCCGTTCGGCAAGCAGCATCATCATCGGGACTTTGTAGAGACTTGCGGAATAATACCACCGGTCCTCCTGGTGGTACCATCTCTCCCCCGAAGCCGGCAGCTCATAGGCCACAGAGATCAGGTCCGGATTGAGATCGTTCTCCGCCAGGTAGGCATCAAACAAGCCTTCGATTTCTTCCGCGCGGATCACGGAGGGCGTCGAATCCGCCCATGCGCACCCAATTCCTTCCAGCAGGATAAACACCGCCAGGAAAAGGAGAAAACGCGGTCTTGCATTCCGATTCACAGTCGGCCGTCGCTCCTCTGAAACCGTATCATACAGGAAATTTTCCGTCAAATCAATGGAAGAATCATGAACGAATTGCTTTACACGACCTGAAACAGATAAAACTTCAGATAATCCGTCTCCGGTACATTCCACAGGATCGGATGATCCGCGGCCTGCTGCCGCACTTCGATCTGCCGCAGACTGACCCCTGCATCCGCAGCGGCACTGCGCAGCATGGTTTCAAACTGAGCCGCCGGCATGAAATGGCTGCAGCTGGCGGTCGCGAGATAGCCGCCTCTCGGCAGCAGCTTCATGGCCCGATAGTTGATTTCGTGATAACCCCGCTCGGCATTCGACGCGGTTTTGCGCGATTTGGTGAAAGCGGGCGGGTCCAGAATAATCAGGTCATAGGGTTTCTGCCCTGTCGCGGCCAGCTTTGGCAGAAGGTCAAACACATCCGCCGCCAGAAAATCGACTCTGTCCTGCAGGCCGTTTCGCTCGGCGTTTTCTTTTGCCAGCTTCACCGCGCTCTCGGAAATATCCACCGCCGTAACATGGCTCGCTCCCCCCGCCGCGGCGTTCAACGCGAATGAGCCCGTATGGGTAAAACAGTCGAGCACGCGAAGACCTT
>CAMOXX010000154.1 GCA_946629475.1 uncultured Blautia sp.
CAATATACCATCCGGAAGAATCATGCTCCATCCAGCCATAATCTCCATAGTCTGAAGAGATCCCTTCATACCAGTACTGCCAGATCGCGGGTTCCACGTCCGTATTGTACCAGATCCAGCAGTCCGAACTTGCGTCATAATAGCTGTCGGCATCGCTGTCCCATATAAGGCGCTTATCGTATGTCTGATCGGCAGATCCGGCAAATTGATAAGCATTGTGGCCGTTCGATTTCAGGCGGATTTCAGACCCGAAGCTGGAAGACAGCCCGCTGTCGTAGTGATACTGTTGATCCGTTTGATTCAGATAATCGTTGCTGTCATAGGAATATTCCGAAACACTTCTAATGGCGTAGAGGATCAGCAGGACAAAACCTATGATCCACCATTTGCGGCTTTTTTTCTTTTTCGCTCGTTCTGAGAACTGACGCAAAGATTCTTCGGAGTGATAGACATGTGTATTCTCCGTCGGCTGCTGAAGATACTCGTCCAGCTCTGACATGATGGTCATAGGCCCGCCGCAATGAGGGCACTGAAGATTTTTCGCCGCTATATCATCCGATGTCAGATTCAGAATGGTATCCTGTCCGCAATAAGGGCAATTGCAGACAACATTTTCGTATTTGCCATCTTTGGTAAAGGATACATCGGCATAGTATTGTCCATTCTCGTCATAGTATCCTTTCTCATAAGTCGTTCCGCTTCCCCGGTCTGTCCATGACTCCGGGTAATAGACGTAATCGTGCTGTTTCCCGTAATAATACTTTGGTTTCAGCGTACTGTACAGCAGGAAACCGATCGGCTGGTTCACCCGCGGCCGACTGGGAGGCGGAGTCGGATTCAAAGGTCTGTAAGACTGCCTGTTCGGTTTATTATACGGGGATATCGGAACACTGCTCCTGCTGGAGGAAGAATGCCGGCTTGGGCCCCTGAAAAAAGATGATCCGCTGCCCGACCCGGAGAATGAGGATCTTGAACTGGAAGAATGCGATGATCGGGAAGAGCTGGAAGACCTGGAGAATGAGGATCGGGACGATCTGGAGGATGACCGGGATGAGCTGGATGATCTTGAGGAACGGGAACTGGAGCTATGCCTGGATGGTGGCATTCTTATTCACCTCTTTCTCTGATTAGCTTGTAGGATGTCTTCTGTTTTTATTCACTTCTGAATACTGCCGTGATTTCTCTGCTGCTTTTCCTTTCTCATTTTCGGCAGTTCCCTGGGTGCATTCAATATCTCTGATTATTTGAATTATATCATGAAATTCTTCACCTGAAAAGGACCGGTTTCTGAGAAAGCCGTTGAGATATAAAGTGAATAGAATGTCTTTCTCCTGTTTCTCCGTTCTCATCCAACGCATTGCGATTTTAACCGTGCTGTGATATGATCTCAACAGAAGCTATGAAACACATCTGCCCGAGAACAGACCAGAAAGGATGCCGCATGATGAAAAAGAGCCTCTTGCTTCCGGAAGACTATATGGAGCCGGAATGCCCGCTCTGCATGAGCCCTGAGTACCGGACTTCCGCAGTGGTGTCGATACCGCAGCAGCGGATTCAGGAGAAACTGGATCAATATATGAGCCGAAAAGACTATGAGGGAGCGGAACGCCATCTTCTCTACTGGCTGACAGAAGCCGAGCACGGTTCCGATCTTCGCGGCAAGCTTCTTGTCTGCAACGAGCTGATCGGCTTTTATCGCAAGACAGAGCGCAGGGACGAGGCATTTCGCTTCTGCCGCGACGCGCTTGCGCTTCTGAAGGAGATGGACTTTGAAGGAAGCATCAGCGCCGGAACCACATTTATCAACGCCGCCACGGCTTTCGGTGCCTTCGGCGAGCATGATGAGGCGCTGGTGCTCTTCCAAAAAGCCCGTGATCTGTATGAATCGATTCCGAATACACCGCCGCACCTCCTTGGAGGACTCTATAACAACATGGCGCTGTCCTGTCAGGCCCTCGGCAGGTATGAAGAAGCGATCCGATTATATGAAAAAGCGCTGGAACAGATGGCCCTTGTGACGGGCGGCGGCCCGGAACAGGCGGTCACATGTCTGAATATGGCAGACGCCGTTGCAGAGCGTTTCGGCACAGAAGCGGGAGAAGAGGAAATCAACCGTCTGGTGGAGCGTGCATACGAGCTCCTTCAGGACAAGTCGGCGCCTCATGACGGCAATTATGCCTTTATCTGTGAGAAATGTGCGCCAAGTTTCTCCTATTACGGGTTCTTTGCCGCTGCGCAGGAGCTGCTTGAGGAGGCAAGAGCAATCCATGAAAGGTCTTGATCTTTCCCAGGCTTTTTACGAAGCATACGGAAAGCCCATGCTGGAGGAACAGTTTCCTCATCTGCTCCCCTTTCTTGCTGTCGGGCTGTTTGGCAGCGGGTCCGAGTGCTTCGGGTATGATGATTCCGTATCCCGAGATCACGATTTTGAACCGGGATTCTGTATTTTTCTTCCGAATGAGTCGCTGGTCGACCGTCAAAACGAATTCCGGCTCGAACGTGCCTATGCCAGGCTTCCCGCTTCCTTTATGGGGTTCAGCCGCTCCGGTGTTGCACCGGTTGGCGGTCCCCGGCACGGTGTTCTGCGGACCGGTGAATTCTTTCTGAAAACGGCCGGCACCGAAAACGGCGAGCTGACGCTGCCGCAGTGGCTTACCGTTCCCGGCCAGGCTCTTGCGGAAGCAACAAACGGGCGCCTGTTTTCAGACAATCTGGGAGAAGTCAGTCGCATCCGCAAGGCCCTTTCCTCCTTTCCGGAGGGAGTCCGCCTGAAACGCCTGGCAGGATCTCTGCTGCTGATGGCACAGTCCGGACAATACAACTATCTGCGCTGCCTGGACCATGGGGAATCGGGCGCTGCGCAGCTGGCTGTGACAGAATTTGTCAACCGCTGTATCTCGGTCATTTTCCTGCTGAATCGCCGTTATCAGCTGTATTATAAGTGGGTTTTCCGTGCCATGCGTGAGCTTCCGCTGTTCTCGGATCTTGCCGTTCCCCTGGAGTTTCTTTTGAGCAGCGGGAACACCCCGGAGACAGCGGTGGAGAAGGCCGCGTTGATTGAGGAGCTTGCCGGCCGTATCGCAGCTCAGCTGCGTTCCGAGGGACTTTCTTCTCTACCCGGTGCGGAGCTTGAGCGGCTGGCTTATGATGTCAACAGCCACATTAAAGATCCCGAACTCCGGAACCTGAACATACTCGCGGCAGTATAAGTCAGGCCGTGATGGATGAAAACGGCTGCCTCCGACAGGAGGCAGCCGTTCCATGTATTCTGATTTGAAGCTTTCCCTTCGGGCAGCCGGATTTATATTTCCGTGATCACCGGAAGAATCATCGGACTGCGTCTGGTCGTTTTATAGAGGAAGCCGGACAGATTGGATTTCACCTTCGTCTTGATGCTGTTCCAATCCGTGATCTCCTGTGAATGACAGTTCTCAATCGTCTCCATTACGACTCTGGACATTTCTTCGATCACATCTTCGGAATCTTTTACATAGATGAATCCGCGGGTCAGTATTTCCGGCACCGCCAGCAGCTTGTGATCGTAAGAGGAGTAGGTCATGACAATAACAATCATGCCGTCTTCTGCCAGTCTGTGGCGATCCCGCATGACGACGCTGCCGACCTCTCCGATCCCGCCGCTGCCGTCGACCAGGACGGCGCCCGCGGGCACACTCTCTTCACAGAGAACACCCTTCTTTGTAAACTCGATGACCTTGCCGTTTTCCGCGATGACGATGTTCTTGGGTGCAACGCCCATGATACGTCCGAGTTCTGCATGCTTGACAAGCATTCTGTGCTCGCCGTGTACCGGAATAAAGTATTTCGGCTTTACCAGGGCCAGGATCATTTTCTGCTCTTCCTGGCAGGCGTGTCCGGAAACATGCAGATCCGTGTGCCGGTCGTAAATTACCTCTGCGCCTTTGTGGAAGAGCTCGTCAATGACGCGGCTGATGGTGTTCTCGTTTCCGGGGATGGCGGAAGCCGAGATGATCACGCGGTCCCCGCTGTCAATCTGAATCTGCTTGTGTTCTGCAAACGCCATCCGGTACAGCGCGGACATTGCTTCGCCCTGACTGCCTGTGGATATAATCACCGTACGGTTTTTCGGCTGGGTTTTGATCTGTTCCAGATCCATCAGGACGCCCTCCGGAACGTCCATATACCCCAGGACCATGGCTGTCCGAAGGACATTTTCCATGCTGCGTCCCGTCACGGCTACCTTGCGGTGATATTTGGCCGCAACATTGATAATCTGCTGCAGGCGATGGACATTGGAGGCAAACGTGGTGATGATAATCCGCTTGTCGCAGTTTAGAAACAGCTTGTCAAAGCTCTCCCCCACCTTGCGCTCCGACGCGGAATGCCCCGGAGTCTCCACGTTGGTTGAGTCGCTCAACAGGGCCAGGACGCCTTCGTTCCCCAGCTCTCCGAAGCGCACCAGATCGATCATCCCGCCTGAAATCGGCGTGAGATCGATTTTGAAGTCGCCTGTATGTACCACGGTGCCCACCGGAGTCTTAATCGCGAGCGCCACGGCATCCGGGATACTGTGATTTACCCGAATGAATTCTATCGAAAAGCAGCCGATCCGGAAAACGGATCCGGCTTTCTTGGTAAAAATCTGTGTGTTGTAAAGAAGATCATGCTCTTCCAGTTTCAGCTCGATCAGCGCGGCCGTCAGCGGAGTCGTATAGATCGGAATATCCAGTTCTTTCAGGACGTAAGGAACTGCGCCGATATGATCCTCATGACCGTGGGTAATGATCATGCCGCGGATGCGGCTTGCATTGTTTCTTAAATAAGTGATATCCGGCAGGACAACATCAATTCCGTACATGTCCTCATCCGGAAAGCCCATACCGCAGTCAATCAGGATGAGGTCATTTCCAAATTCAATGACCGTCATGTTTTTCCCGATTTCTCCCAGACCGCCTAATGGTATTATTTTCAGTTTAGATGTCATTCGTTCTCCCTTCTTATGTTTTGACCAAATAAGCACAAAGCAACGATATGCTAGATTTCTGTTCTGCCCTCGAGGGCTCTTGTCAGCGTGGCGTCATCCGCAAATTCCAGATTGGACCCCACCGGAATTCCATAGGCCAGTCTCGTCACCTTCAGACCGAAGGGTTTCAGCAGACGCGAAATATAGATGGCGGTGGCCTCTCCTTCGGTATCCGGATTTGTCGCCATGATGACTTCACGGACTTCTTCGTTGGCGGCCCGGACCAGCAGTTCCTTTACCCCGATGTCATCCGGACCGATATGATTCATCGGAGAGATTACCCCATGCAGTACGTGATACAGGCCGTTGTATTCTCTCGCACGTTCGATGCTGAGGACATCTTTCGGGTCCGAAACCACACAGATCACACTGCGGTCTCTTCTGTCGCTGGAACAGATCGGACAGATCTCATGATCGGTATAATTACGGCATACTCTGCAGCGTTTGACTTCCTTTTTCGCCGCACGGATTGTATCGGCAAAGCCGATTGCCTCTTCATCCGGCATCGAAAGGACATAAAAAGCAAGACGCTGTGCGCTCTTGCGCCCGACGCCGGGGAGGGACGCAAAACGATCGATCAGATTATCAAGTGCTGCAGGGAAAAAGGCCATATGAATCTGTAACTCCCAAAAAGATTATTCTCCGCGAATCACGCGAACTGCTTCATGACGGTCTGCCGCGCGGAATACGGCACTGCCGGCTACCAGGACGTCCGCCCCCGCTTCAATGCAGATCGGAGCGGTGTTTTTATCCACACCCCCGTCCACTTCCAGGCGGATGTCAAGTCCTTTTTCATCAAACAGGCGGCGCAGTGCTCTGACCTTTTCCATCTGTTCGGCCATAAAATGCTGTCCGCCGAAACCGGGTTCCACCGTCATGACAAGGACAAGGTCAATCAGATCAAGATAAGGCAGTACGGCTTCCCAGGGGGTTTTCGGCTTGACCGTCACACCGCAGCGCTTTCCGGCTTCTTTCACGATTGTGAGGGCTTCGCGGAGCTTTTCCTCCGTATCCGCTTCCACATGCACGTTTACAAGATCGGCCCCCGCGTCACAGAATTGGCGCACGTAACGGATCGGCTCCGTGATCATCAGGTGCGCATCCAGGAAAAGATCTGTCGTCTTCCGTACGGATTCCAGAACCGGAATCCCCATGGAAATGTTCGGTACAAAATGTCCATCCATGACGTCATAATGAAGCCATTCGGCACCGGCGGAACGGACATCTTCGATTTCTTCGGAGAGTCTGGCAAAGTCAGCTGCCAGAAGTGAGGGTGCTACACGAATCATGACGTAACCTCCACATTTTATACTGTACTGCTAAACTAAGTTATTATAACCCAACTACCGCCTGTTTGCAATGGTTTTTTGGCAGATTTAAGATGATGGATTTCTTGACGAAAATGCATCTCTACTGTATAATAACATTCTTGGAGAAACATATCATACAGCTCAAAGAAAGAACCATGAGCGTGTTTTACAGGAGGAATTATGTTCGGACGCAGAAGAGGGCCCCGTCCGGGTTCGATCTATAGTTTTCTGATAACCTGGCTGTTTTTATCGCTTTTCTTTCCGATGTATCGCCTCGGGAGCCTGCTGCTGGCACTCGGTGCAGGCCTGGCGGTAGCTTATTTCTTTGGCCTCGCTGCCGGCAAGCGCAGCGGCAAACGGGAATCCCGCCGGAAGGAA
>CAMOXX010000155.1 GCA_946629475.1 uncultured Blautia sp.
TGATATAAATGAAATATGATGCTTTAAGCGCCAAAAGTCCTGAACAAATGCACTACAGCAGCAGAAGGAGGAACAGTATGAAAAAGTGGAATCTTGTGAAAAAGAGCTTCGGTGTTATTCTTGCGGCAGCGATCGCTGTTTCCGGCAGTTCAGCAGTGTTTGCCGGGGAGGCAGATGGAGTGGCAATCGATAAGGAAGCTTTTGATGAGCTGATTGCATCAGGCCCTGTGGCATCGGACGATGCGATCGCGGCAAGTGAGTGGGCAACAGCGGTGAAGGAAGCAGGAAGCCTCCGTATCGGCGGAGTCCGCACATCTTTCCTGTTCAGCCAGCTGGATGAGACGGACGAGGGAGTCAGAGGCTTTGACGCAGGGCTCTATCAGCTGCTTGCAAACTACATCCTTGGCGATCCGTCGGCCATCGAGTTTACTACGGTTGATTCCAGCACTCGTGAGTCCGTATTGACGGACGATATTGTGGATGCGGTTTTTGCCACCTATTCCATCACGGATGCCCGTAAAGAAGTTATCTCCTTTGCAGGCCCGTACTACACATCACAGCAGGCCGTTCTTGTAAAGGCCGGCAACACGGATGTGACCGGAATTGACAGCCTTGCCGGCAAGACGGTTGCAACGCAGACAGGCTCTACAGGCCCGGATATCCTTGCGGAATATGCACCGGAAGCCCTGATCGAAGAATTCCAGACAGACCAGGAAGCCCGTGTGGCAGTGGAGCAGGGACGTGTGGATGCTTATGTGACAGACTACACACTGCTTCTGAACGCGATTGTGAAGAATCCTGATGCATATGAGATCGCCGGAGATGTATTTGGACCGGAGGACAATTACGGAATCGGACTTCCGAAGGATTCCGACGGAGTAGAGTTCGTCAATGACTTCCTGAAAACGATCGAGGAGGAAGGAATCTGGACATCGCTCTGGCAGATCAGCCTTGGAGACAGGACCGGCATCGACACAGCACCGGAAGCACCGGCTGTTGGTGAATAATAAGGATACATTCGGGGCGGTTCCATAAAAAGGAACCGCCTTTTTTTCGCAGGGGATGAATTATGGGAATCAAAGAGCTTCTCTCCCAATATGGAGACCAATACATACAGGCCTTGTTTACAACCTGGAAGCTGACGGCTTTTTCGTTCGCGATTGCGTTTGTCATCGGTGTGGCAGTCACTGTGATGAGGATTTCTCCGGTGCAGCCTCTCCGGGTATTCGCGGAGATTTATATCCAGATATTCCGGAATATCCCGGGAGCTTCGCTTCTGATGCTTCTGGTCTATGCGCTTCCGTATCTGGATGTACTTCTTTCTTATTTTGTATGCGTGCTGATCGCGGCTTCGCTGATACCGTCCGCATTCTGCTCAGAGTACCTGATGGCGGGAATCAACACGATCGGGACAGGGCAGATCGAAGCGGCCAGGTCGCTGGGCCTTTCATTCATGCAGATTATCCGCAGGGTCGTGATTCCTCAGGCGCTCCGCTCCAGCGTGCTTCCGCTGACGAACCTGCTTGTCTCGACCATGCTGACAACGGCTCTTGCTTCCCAGGTTCCGATGAATCCGCGCGACCTGACCGGGCTGGTAGCCCATATCAATACGCATGCGGTTGGAGGAGTCACTGCTTTCCTGATTTCGGCCCTTTTATACTGCGCGACAGCAGTTGTGATCGGCCAGGTGGGAAACATGATTGACAGGAAAGTGAGGATTCTGAGATGAGTGATAAGCGCACTTCCGTAAAAGACGCACTGTTTGAGCCTCCGGGACCGAAAACCCGCAGGGTTATCCGGATCGCGACGGTGGTCTCACTTGCCGCGATTGCGGCTCTTTTGTGGGTTGTCCTCCGCAGGTTCTATGAGACGGGGCAGCTGGATGCCCGTTACTGGTCGGTTTTTACCAGGTGGACTACCTGGAGATTTCTCGGTAAAGGCCTCCTGGGAACGCTCGAGGCTGCCGCTGTGGCGGGTGTTGTCGCGTTCACA
The DNA here is from genome assembly GCA_946629475.1 of uncultured Blautia sp. GTDB lineage: Bacteria > Bacillota > Clostridia > Lachnospirales > Lachnospiraceae > Blautia_A. The sequence goes on from CAMOXX010000155.1 coordinate 1,993, forward strand.
GCGGGCTTTCTGCTGATGGTGATGCGTATCAGCGGAAACCGGATTCTGGGATATATAAGCACTGCGCTGATCGAGTTTACCCGCGGGGTTCCCACACTTTTGTTTATCTATTTTTTCTTTCTTGTGGTACCAAAGTTCGGGATTAAGCTGCCTGCATTCTGGAAAGTCTGCCTGCCGGTGTCTATCTCTGCCTGCGGAGTTGTCGCGGAGGTGCTCCGTTCGGGCGTGAACGCGGTTCCGAAGGGGCAGAAGGAGGCGGCTCAGTCGCTCGGGATGCTTCCCCACAGTGTTTTTCTCAAGGTCGTTTTCCCTCAGGCATTCCGTTTCGTGATCCCTGCCCTGATTTCCGAGCTTGTAATCGTTGTGAAGGATACAACGTTCGCTTATGTGGTAAATTTCCCGGATCTGATGCAGAACGCAAAGGTCCTGATTTCAAACTATGACGCCCTTTTGTCGGTGTACCTTGTTGTCGCGCTGATCTATATCGCCATCAACTGGCTGATCAACAGGGCTTCGGTGGCGGCAGCCGGGAGAACAAACCGTTATGCAGTGCCGGCAGGAAAAAAACAATAGTAAAGCCGGAGTCCGGTATAAGGAGAATAAAAAATGTCAGATACAATGCATGAGACAATGAACGACAGGACGCCGGTTATCGAGCTGAAGCATGTGGACAAGCATTTCGGGAGCCTGCATGTGCTGAAAGATATCAACCTCAGCGTGCAGAAGGGGGAGGTTGTCGTGATTATCGGGCCTTCCGGCTCGGGAAAATCGACCCTCTGCCGCACGATCAACCGGCTCGAGACGATCGATTCCGGGGAGATTCTGATCGAAGGCACGAAAATGCCGCAGGAGGGGAAGGAGCTTGCCCGCCTGCGGGCTCAGATCGGGATGGTTTTCCAGTCCTTCAACCTGTTTGCCCATAAGACAATCATCGACAATGTTATTCTGGGACCGATGGATGTCCTGAAAAAATCGAAAAAAGAGGCGAAGGAAGAGGCCATGCAGCTCTTATCCCGCGTCGGGGTGGATTCTCAGGCGAATAAGGTTCCTGCGCAGCTGTCGGGAGGGCAGCAGCAGAGGGTGGCGATTGCGAGGGCGCTCGCCATGCACCCGAAGGCGATTCTGTTTGATGAGCCGACCAGCGCGCTGGACCCCGAGATGATCGGGGAGGTGCTGGATGTTATGACAAAGCTGGCACGTGAGGGAATGACGATGCTGGTTGTCACCCATGAGATGAACTTTGCCCGGCGCGTTGCGAGCCGTGTGATTTTTATGGACGGGGGAAGCATTGTTGAGGAGAATACCCCGGAGGAGTTTTTCAATCATCCGAAATCCCAGCGCGCGCAGGATTTCCTGAATTCCATTCAGGCACATTGAAAAGCAGGATCTGCTCAGGGCAGGACTTCTGCTGCACAAGAGCCTGTCCGAAAACACGGTGTGCGCACCGGAATTTCCGCAACTGCCAACAGCCTGCCGCTTCGTACGGCAGGATGAGATATCAGAAGGATAAAAATATGAAGCTGCCAAGAATTGCCATACCAGAGATTGACCAGAATGTGACGAATTATGTGAATGCAGTAAAAGCCGCGGGCATGGAGCCCGTGGTTGTTTCGGTTCAGAGCAGGAACAGTGTACAGTCAAACCACCAGGAGTATCTGGATTACTCGGAGTTCCGTGTTTTCTCGTACGATGGGCTTGTGATTCCCGGAGGCTGGGATGTATGCCCTTCCCGCTACGGTCAGGAAAACCGGGGATGCGGCAGGATGATGGAAGAGCTGGATGACCTGCAGCTCTCGATTCTTGACGATTTTGTAAAGAGCAGGAAACCCGTGCTGGGAATCTGCAGGGGCCATCAGCTGATCAATGTATATTTTGGAGGAAGCCTGATTCAGGACCTTCCGGAAAAGGAACGGCATATCTGGACAGAGAAGGGCGACAATGTACACAGGTGCCGGGCGGAAGCGGGAAGCTGGCTGGCCGGCCTTTACGGAACTGAATTTTATCACAACAGCTCGCATCATCAGGCGATCGATGTATGCGGGGAAGGAATCCGGGTTGTAAGCACCTGTCCGGAGGATGGGGTTCCCGAGGCAATGCGGCATGAAAAGCTGGAAATTTACGGGGTGCAGTGGCACCCGGAGCGGATGTGCCTGGCTCACACAAGGAACGACACGGTGAGCGGGCTTCCTGTGTTCGGGTTTTTCTGCGAGGTATGCGGGGGTTCCCCCGAAAAGCATGCCGAAAAGCAGAGAAATGTGTGTATTAACAGCATTATGAACAACAGAATGGGATTATAAAAAAAGCAGGACAGGGAATGCCTGATGCACTCCTTGTCCTGCTTATTATGTAAATATTGAACAGACGTATCTGTTCTGAACAGTTACGAACAGGCTTATCTGTTTTATATTATGCACACAGTGCAAACTCGACCAGCTTCATGGTGTCTTTCGGATTGTCCACCAGAACCTCCATCTCGGAGATCGGCTTTTCCTCGGCTCCGAGTACACTGCTGAGGGCTACAAACTGTGAAAGCTTGGATTTCAGGTTCAGCCTGTCTCCTTTTTCATTCAGCATTGTAACGTTTCCTTCGCATGAATCAATAACGCTGCAGAATTTTTCGATGTTTTTAATATTATAAAGTTTCATTATAAATACCTCCCTTACCGGATGTTCTATTCGGCCGTTTTTGTTTTGCTTTGTTTTGTCTGGCCGTTCTTCATCCTGAAAATCATTATACTCATCCGGCGGCGGGATGTTAGGGAGAAAATTGACTAGTATTAGGTAAATATTGATATTCTGAGTACTGCCCTTTTGTAAATTCAATTATCAATTCCCTGTGGAAATCCATCGCGAGATATGGTATTATATCAGAAGTATACTGGTGTTGACTGTAATGTTCCGCAAGGGCGTACACGGTACAGTGCATATTAACTGAAAACAGCGGAGCGTTGATGAAAAACCGGACGCGTCCCGGAAAAATGGTGATCCGGAGAAAGGGCGGAAATCATGAGTGTATTGAAATTGGAAGCAAAACTCGAGAATCTGAAAAAGGTAATGGCATTTGCGGACGAAAAGCTGGAGGCTCTTGATTGCCCGCTGAAAAAGCAGATGCAGCTCGCTGTCGCCCTGGAAGAATTGTTCGTGAATATTGCACATTACGCTTATAAAGGAAAGGACGGAAACGTGGAGATTCAGATCGAAACAGAAGAGAATCCCTCTGCTGTGAAGATCACATTGATTGACACCGGAAATCCCTTCAATCCTCTGGAGAGGGAGGTTCCCGATATATCCCTCCCTGCAGAGCAGCGGCAGATCGGCGGCCTGGGCATTTATCTGGCCCGAAAGAACACGGACGGCATGGAATACCGGTACGAGGATGGCAAAAATATCCTGACAGTCAGGAAACTGCTGTGATCCCTGCAGCCCCATCTTTTTATGAAAATATATTGATAAAATCCTGTACATGAAGTAGAATGAAAACTACGGGTAACTGTTAAATACACGCAAAGATACAAACACGGAAGATGGCGGTGAGGGACAGTTCATTCCCTGCGGCCTGTTACGGAGGATATGTGTATGGAAGGCAAACAGATCAAAACTATCGGAGTTCTTACCAGCGGCGGTGATGCTCCCGGTATGAATGCCGCAATCCGTGCTGTTGTAAGGAGGGGACTTTCAAGCGGGCTGAATGTCAAGGGCATTTATAAAGGCTACAATGGTCTCCTGAATGAGGAAATTATCGATATGTCCGCAAAGGATGTATCGGACACAATCGAACGCGGCGGCACAATCCTCTATACGGCAAGATGCGCGGAGTTCCGGACCGAGGACGGACAGATGCGCGGAGCGGAAATCTGCAGAAAGCACGGAATCGAGGGGCTGGTTGTAATCGGAGGCGACGGTTCGTTTGCCGGAGCCCAGAAGCTGGCAAACCTCGGCATCAACACAATCGGAGTTCCAGGAACAATCGACCTTGACATTGCATGTACCGAGTACACTATCGGCTTTGACACGGCGGTCAACACAGCGATGGAAGCGATCGACAAGGTCCGCGATACTTCCACATCTCATGAGAGGTGCAGTATTATCGAGGTTATGGGCCGCAATGCAGGCTACCTGGCCATGTGGTGCGGAATCGCGAACGGCGCGGAGGACGTGCTGATCCCCGAAAAATATGATTATGACGAGCAGAAGCTGATCAACAACATTATTGACAGCCGTAAAAAAGGAAAAAAACATCATATTATTATTAACGCGGAGGGCATCGGACATTCTGAGGCCATGGCCAAGCGTCTGGAGGCTGCGACCGGAATCGAGACAAGGGCGACGATCCTCGGCCACATGCAGCGCGGCGGATCTCCCACCTGCAAGGACAGGGTGTATGCATCAATGATGGGAGCTCTGGCTGTTGACCTTCTTGTCGAAGGAAAATCGTGCCGTGTCGTCGGATACCGCCACGGCCAGTTTATGGATTTCGATATCAACGAGGCTCTTGCAATGAAGAAGAGCGTGGACAGTTATATGTGGGAGGTCTGCAATTCACTCTCGCACAATTATACAAAGAATAAAAAATAACTG
>CAMOXX010000156.1 GCA_946629475.1 uncultured Blautia sp.
GTTATTCGCATATAATGTACATTGAGAAACTGTAAGGAGACAAGCCATGAAGGGCTATCTGTCCGTGCGGGAAATATGGTTCGAGAAGAAGGCGTAAATCGAGATTTTTGGAGGTGCAAATGGAACAAAAGCTGTTTTCGGAATTGCGCTCATTATATGTGACAACCAAAGAGCGTCCTAATGAAATCAGAATCAGGATTCGTATGCGGGATCTGATCGCCCCGGACGCTCTTCGCCATGCTGTGGATACTACCATGGAAAGATATCCGTATTTCTGTGTGGAATTGCAGAAAAAAGACGGTCAATACATTTTTGCGGAAAACCATCGGCCTGTGGTGATTACAAATTCGCTCCATGGTGTGGCTTTGAACTCCGAGGCTTCCAATTATCACATGATTGCGTTTTGCTGGCAGGACAACTGGATTATCCTCGATGTTTTCCATGGGATGACAGATGGAACAGGCGCATATGAAGTGGTAAGAACGCTTCTCTATTACTATTGTTCCGAGCGGTACAACGTCAAGCTGAATGATGAGGGCATTCGTCTGGCTGGGGATGAAATATCCGCGGAGGAGTGGGACGACCCTGTAGCGAACAGAGCCGATTTACCGAGTCCAAGGCGAAATGAACAAATGTCTGACGCACTGAATCTGATCGCATCTGCGGGACTGGAGGAGGATCACCGGCATACTGTTTACAGCATCGCCATTTCCGAATCTGAATTCATGAAATTCAATCTGGATAACGACGGCAGCCCTGGCACCATGGTTTCTCTGCTGCTCAGCCGGGCCATTGCGAAGTTATTCCCGGAGGCGAAGGACATCATCCGCATCACACTGTGCGTGAATCAGAGGAAAGCACTGCACGCGCCACTGGCGCACCAAAGTCTGGTCGGCGGCGCATTCCTGGAGTATAAGGACAAGATGCGCGACTGGCCCCTGGACCTGCAGGCCACTGCCTACCGAGGCATGGTGTTTGCCCAGACCCAGGAGGAAAATGTGCTGATGGGAGCAGCCTCCATAAAGGAGATCAATGGCTTGATTCTCTCCAAAGGGAGCGACCAGGAACGCCTGGGGGTGGCAGGATATATCAACGCGCTGGCGGCCAGGGTCGTCACGGCCACCGTGAGCTATGTCGGCAAGGCCAACTATCAGGAAGCCGAGCAGTATATCCGTGATTTCCGGCTGTGGACGTCCTCGGCAGCAGATGGCCTGACCGTTGAAATATCCGCAGTGAACGGGCGCTTCACCCTCGATTTTCTACAGACGTTTTCCAATCCCATATTCGTCAATGCGTTTCTGAAAGAGCTGGAGGAAAATGAGATCGTTTACGACCTCCAGGATGTCAATGAATTGGAGCTTGCGAATATAAAGTTACCCTGGACGGAGTAAAACCGGAATGACGAGATGATGAATATGATCCGCAAACACATCTCCTTCTATGGCTGGGTCCAGGGCGTCGGCTTCCGCTACCGGGCGAGACACGCGGCTGAACTGTACGGCTGCACCGGCTGGGTGAGGAACGAATGGGACGGCAGCGTAACCATGGAGATTCAGGGGACGGAGGAGCTTCTTCTTTTCTCCTTTTTGCTCATTCTCCACTTTTAAAGAACCGCTTTCAGGGTTATAATATCCTGAGAGCGGTTCTTTTGTATACCGCGCAGGCCGGGCAGCGGAGCTTTTTTCTTCTCTTCCGGATGAATCAGATAGTATTTGCATTATTTTTTAAAAAAGCGAGGCTGGACAGGGAATGATTTATATCGGATGCCATCTGTCGGTGACGGATGGGTATGAGGCTATGGGGTACACTATGAGCCGATTTGGCGGGAATACATTTGCATGGTTTACGCGGAATCCGCGCGGCGGAAGGACAAAACCGGTGGATCCGGAGGATGTGGAAGCCCTGCTTTCCTATGTAAAACAGGAGCAGTTTGGGCCGCTTGTCGCACACGGAAGCTATACGATGAATCTCTGCTCGGCAAAATCTGAGACAAGGAAAAACGGGCTGGAGATGCTGAAACAGGATTTGGAGAGGATGGAACTTCTGCCGGGGAATCTGTATAATTTCCACCCCGGTTCGCATACCGGGCAGGGCACGGAGGCCGGAATTTCTCTGATTGCGGATGCTTTGAATAAAAACTTGAAGCCGGAGATGCGCACTACAGTTCTTTTGGAGACGATGGCCGGGAAAGGTTCAGAAGTCGGCGGTACTTTTGAGGAACTCAGGGAGATCATCGACCGTGTGGAGTGCAGGGAAAAGCTGGGAGTGTGTTTTGACACCTGCCACACCTGGGATGCGGGGTACGATCTGATCCATGACCTTGACGGTGTTCTGACGCATTTTGACAATGTGATTGGGCTTGGCCGGCTGAAAGCTGTCCATTTCAATGACAGCAAAAATGACCGCGGCAGCCATAAAGACCGCCACGAAAAGCTTGGACAGGGAGCCCTCGGCATGGAGGCGATGAAGCGCATCGCTCTGCATCCTGCCCTTGCAGGTCATCCGTTTATTCTGGAAACCCCGAATGAGGACGAGGGTTACATGAGAGAAATTAAAACGGTTTTAAGCTGGGAAAACCCAGGATGATAAAATCAGAACAGAGGTGATTACATGGACAATCTGTGCGGTACCTGCGCTTATCTTGTGTATGATGAGGATTATGATGAATATGTCTGTGACTGTCAGATGGACGAAGATGATTTTGGCCGGTTGAGTCAGGGAGGATATAAGAGCTGTCCGTATTACAGAAACGGCGACGAGTACCGGGTGGTCAGGAAGCAGATGTGAGCCGGTGAGAAACCCGGCACCAAAGATGCAGGAAGCCCACAGGGAGGAAGGTCAAAGGCAGGAAACCCACAGGCAGGTAGCACGCAGGCAGGTAGCGCGCAGGCAGGAAACCCACAGGCAGGAAGCGCGCAGGCAGGAAACCCACAGGCAGGAAGCGCGCAGGCAGGAAGCCCACAGGGAGGAAGGTCAAAGGCAGGAAACCCACAGGCAGGTAGCACGCAGGCAGGAAACCCACAGGCAGGAAACCCACAGGGAGGAAGCACACAACAGGCAACACACAAACAGGGAACTTTGATCAGTCAGGAGGTAAGAAGGATGCGAAAGATCAAATGGGGCGTACTTGGAACAGCCGGAATCGCCAGGGGCTGTACCATACCCGGCATGATTCTGGCGGAAAACTGTGAGCTGTATGCAGTTGCAGGGCGGAGCCTCGAAAAAGCGGAGCAGTTCAGGGCGGAATTTGGCTTTGAGAAGGCCTATGGAAGCTACGAGGAGCTTTTGGCGGATGATGCTGTTGAGGCCGTGTACATCCCCCTTCCCAACACGCTGCACTGTGAGTGGGTTCTGAAAGCTGCCCGTGCCAAAAAGCATATTCTCTGCGAAAAACCGCTTGCGACTTCGGCCGAGCAGGCGGAGGAAATGTTCGCTGCCGCGGCAGAAAATGGTGTGATTCTCATGGAGGCTTTTGCCTATCTGCACAGTCCGCTGATTTTTGCCATCAAAGCGGAGCTCGACGCGGGAACCATCGGCACAGTGAGATATCTCGAGAATGCCTTTGTCACCTCGGATTATGATTTGTCGAACATTCGGATGCGCCGCGAAACTCACGGCGGCAGTGTGTATGATCTGGGATGCTACTGTATCTCCCAGGCCATCTGGCTTCTGGGAGAGCCCGGTCAGGTACAGGCGGTCGCAGACTTTTCGGAAGAAGGCGTGGATCGCCTTGCGACCGGCATTCTGAACTATGCAGACGGTGCCCGCGCTGCCTTCACCTGCGGGATGGTTCTGGCTACGAACGGCGGCAAGCGCCTGGATAGACTGCAGATTCACGGGATCGATGGAGTGATCCTGAGCGATGCGGAGTTCAACCAGGCCGGGCGTCTTAGCTACAAGGTGATCAAGGGAGACACAACTGTTATTCATTATATTGACGCTCCGCAGAACTACAGTGCCGAAATTGCGCAGCTTGGCCGCTGCATCGCAGGAGGCGAGAGCCCGCATGTGGGTGCTGACTTCTCCCTGGCCACGGCGCGTACGCTGGACAAGGTGCTCTTATCGATCGGATATAAGGAACTGTTCAGAAATAACTAATGCATTTTGCTTGTCTGTTTTCCCGATTGCGGCGTCTGTAAGCCTCGTCGATGTAAGTGACAGAGACAGTGAGAACCCCCGTAAGCAGAAAATGTTTATCCCTTGCGGATTCCCGCCCGAATGTGTATAATGTAAACCACAAACGGAGGAGGACAACATGGGATATTCTTTTGACAGCCGCGTGCGTTTCAGTGAAACAGGAACAGACCAAAAACTCACACTTCCGGCTATGCTGGATTATTTTCAGGACTGCTGCACCTTCCAGGTGGATTCCATCCATCAGGGAATCAAAGAGCTGGCAGCCCGCAACCGTGTATGGGTATTGAACTCGTGGCAGGTGATTATAAACCGGTACCCCGAAGTGGGCGAAAACATCCGGATTACCACACTTCCGTACAAGCTGAGCAGATGCTTCGGGCATCGTAATTTTAAAATGGAGACGCAGGAAGGCGAGATCCTGTCCGTTGCGAACTCCCTCTGGACAAACCTGGATATCAAGGAAGGACGCCCTGCAAGGCTTACCGAGGAAGATCTCCGCGGATATGTCATGGATGAAAAGCTTGATATGCCCTACTCAAAACGTAAAATCCTGCCGCCCGAAAACGCCAGGGAAGAGGAGCCGTTTGCAATCCAGAAGCATCATCTTGACGCAAACCACCATGTAAACAACTGCCAGTATATCTGGATGGCGATGGACTATCTGCCGGAAGGATGCAGTACAGTGGAGATGCGTGCGGAATATCACAAACAGGCATTCCTGGGGGATCTGTTCTGCCCGATGGTTGCGGAGAAGGACGGCATTATTACAGTGATGTTCCGCTCAAAAACAGGGGAATTGTATGCGTCAGCGGAATTTACGCTAAGCGCAAAGGAACTATAAATATAATTTATGTAAAAAAGGAGACTGTCATGCTGGAAAAACTGAAAGAACAGGTGTACCTCGCAAACATGGATCTGCCGAAATACGGCCTCGTAACGTTTACCTGGGGAAATGTCAGCGGAATCGACCGCGAATCCGGTCTTTTTGTCATCAAGCCGAGCGGCGTGGATTATGACAAGCTGAAACCCGAGGATATGGTTGTGGTTGACCTTGAGGGTAATAAAGTGGAGGGCGAGTACAATCCTTCTTCTGACACACCGACCCATCTGGAGCTTTACAAAGCGTTCCCGAATGTCGGCGGAATCGTTCATACCCACTCTCCGTGGGCAACCAGCTGGGCGCAGGCAGGCCGCGGCATCCCGTGCTACGGCACCACCCATGCGGACTATATTTATGGTGAGGTTCCCTGTGTCCGCAATCTTACAAAGGAAGAAATCGATGAGGCCTATGAAAAGAACACCGGCGTTCTGATCGTGGACTATTTTAAGGACAAGGATTACGAAGCGGTTCCTGCGGTTCTCTGCAAAAATCATGGACCGTTTACCTGGGGCAAGGACGCGCACGAAGCAGTCCACAACGCAGTTGTCCTGGAGGAGGTTGCCAAGATGGCGACACGCTGCGAACTGATCAATCCGCAGGTGAAGCCGGCTCCGCAGGAGCTTCAGGATAAGCACTATTACAGAAAACACGGCGCCAACGCATACTACGGACAGATCAAAAAGGATTGATGAAAGGATTCTTTCATGATGGAATTAGGCAGAAAACAGCTGCTTTATATGGTGAAACAGACTTCTTTCGGAGTGTATCTGGCAGAGGATAACGATCCGGAAGCCTCCGAAAAGGTCCTGCTTCCCAAAAAACAGGTTCCGGAAGGATTGTCCCATGGCGACAGGCTGATGGTGTTCCTTTACAAGGACTCTCAGGACCGCCTGATTGCGACGACTGCTTCACCGGCTCTGCAGGCCGGGGAGACTGCCGTCCTGAAGGTGAAGGAGGTCACGAAAATCGGAGCTTTTCTCGACTGGGGCCTTGAAAAGGACCTGCTGCTGCCATACCGCGAGCAGACAGCCCGCGTGCGCGCCGGTGATCAGGTGCTGTGCGCGCTCTATGTGGACAAAAGCGGCCGGCTGTGTGCGACGATGAAGGTGTACCCTTATCTTCACACCAATTCCCCTTACGGAATCGGCGATACCGTTCAGGGAAGAGTATATGAAAAGAGTGAGAATTTCGGTACCTTCGTTGCTGTTGACGACAAGTATTCCGCGCTGATTCCTGCGAGGGAAGGCGACGCGCATGCGTCCCCCGGAACGGTCCTCACGCTGCGCGTCACCTCGGTTCTGGAGGACGGAAAGCTGAATGTCAGCGCGCGGAAGGAAGCATACAAACAGATTGATGACGATGCGGCGATGATTCTGGGAGTTCTGGATGAATTTGCCGGGGTTCTTCCGTTCGATGACAAGGCATCTCCGGAAACAATCCGGCGGGAGTTCGGCCTCAGCAAGAATGCCTTTAAACGTGCGGTCGGTCACCTTCTGAAGGAGAATCTGGTTGAGATCGCTGACGGGCATATCCGCAAAAAGGG
>CAMOXX010000157.1 GCA_946629475.1 uncultured Blautia sp.
GCAGATGCTCCTGCTCAATCTCCTGGTTTCCATATTCATATGCAATCTTCTCCAGTTTCTGAACCGCCTGGATAGAATTCTGCGTAAATTTGCTGAGATTCATAGTTACACCTCCTTTGATCTCTCTTGATCTACAGGAAGTATAACACGCATTGTTAGCACTGTCAATAGGTGAGTGCTAATTCTTTTTTGACAACGCTTCCATACATCTCAGATAGATTCTCTTGTATGTGCGGGGCGTATAGTGAATCCCGTCGTCAAAGCCGCTGTCCTCCCCGTGTGCTCCCGCATCCGTGCTGTAGCCTGTCCTCATCAGCATTGTATAAGAATTGATAAATGTGTAGACACCCCGGAGCCCTGTACATATTTTTCCGTTAAAGGCCCGGATTTTCCATTCCTTCCGGTCCGAACCGATCGCCTTCATAGCTCTGACACTGTTCACCGGATTCACCGACATATAAAACAGCCTGCAGTTGCTGTCATGCAGCTCCGGCGCTATATCCATCATGTATGAAATATATTTATCCGCAACCTTGTAAGGGTCATTTACCAGGTTGTTAATGCCCAGATTAAAAATCACGGCAATCGGCCGTTCATCCTTTTCATCTGTCCCGTCAATTTCATCGATAAGCTTATCATATGCAGTATCCTGCAGCCATGAGAGGCCCTTTCCCACTTTGCCGATGAAAACAACATCATTCTGATAATCAAGTCCTGCCTTTTTCAGGGTTCTCTCCATTCGAACTGTGCGCGAATCTCCCACAAAAATGATCTTTTTGTAACCTGATACATCCGGCGCAGAAAGCTGCTCATTTGTGAGATCTTCCTCCTCACTTCTCTGCATTAGAACAGCATACAGGTGGGTCGTGCCTTTCAGGCCGGACAAATCCTGATATGCTTCATACCAAAGCTGTACCGGCCTCCTTTGACTCATAAATATCCCCTTCTTTTTCCCCCAGCCCATAAAAGTACAGCCGGCAGGATTATCCATGGCAGGAAGCGTATAATTCGAACCCTCCGAAACCGTCACGGTTCGGTAAACCTTTCCGTTATTATAATGAAGAACCACTTTCGCCTTCGGCTCTTCCGGTGTTGTAAATCCCGCAGTGTATGCACCGCCCAGGCATGTCACCGTCTTGTATCCATTGTTTTTGTGCTTTCCTTTTCCCTTTGCCTGAATTCGGAAGCTGTATTTCTGTCCTTTTTCCAGATTTGTAATTGTCAGCGAAAGCTGATTCGCCGGAAGATATTTCGTCCTTACCGTTGATGAGCCGAATCCCGACCCCATCACCCACTGCACCCTGTAACCGGATGCTGCATCCGTCTTCTTCCATTTGAGAACCGCCCCTGTTCCTCCATCTGACTTACAGACAGTAAACTTCGGTGTAGATACCTTAACTATGTAAAACTTACCTGAAGCGATTGTTCGTCCCGAAGTGTTTCTCGCTGTGACAGTATACTCGAACACTTTTCCGGCATCAGCTGATCCTGTCTGCATGTCTTCAAACGATGTGTCTTCCGTTGTTTCCCTGACCGCTTTCTTTTTCAGGATCGTTCCGTCAGGTGCAGCGTCTGTTCTGGTTACAACATAGTCCGCTGCCTCGCTCACCGGATTCCAGCTCAAAAGAACACTGGAGTTCTTCTGCACCTTTTTTACGAACTTGATCTTCGCTGTTTCAGCCTTCACCTGACCCGCGATGACAAATACCGGCACAAACATCAATAAAAGCATCAGAAGAGCCAGGACTCTCTCTTTTTTTGTTTTCATATAAGCACTCCCCTATCGTAAACAGTATAGATTAATGTAACTGTTCCGCACCCCTTCAATCGGAACACTTCGCATTTCTCATGTTCAATTATCTTTATTTTGCTATACTCAAATAGCTTTGTCAATTGAATTTATCGGGATGTAATGCTATGATTCAAGGCAAAGGAGTATATATCATGAAGAAAAAAGCCATATTTCTCGATCTCGACGGAACACTTTTAAATGACCGCAAGGAAATCACGCCCGGAAACCGGTCCGCGATTGAGCAGGCACTTTCCGCAGGGCATCTGATTATTATCACCAGCGGACGTCCTCTCGTCAGTACCGCCCCGCAGGCGGACGCTCTCGGCCTCAACCGCCCCGGATGTTATGTGATTGCATGCAACGGAAGTGTCTTTTTCGACAATGCCAAAAAGGAAGTGATCAGCTCCGAAACACTTCCGCTCTCCGTCGTGCAGGCTGTTTTTGCCGAAGCGGAAAAGCGCGGAATACATATCCAGACCTACGACGAGGCCAAAGTCCTGGTCGAGCCGCGCTGTGCCACAGATAATGTTAAAGAGTACTGCCGCCGTATCAAAATGGAGTGGGGGATCATTGACAATATCCGGAATCTGAATAGAGAACCCGAAAAAATGCTCGCAATCGATTTTCAGAGGAGAGAACCTCTGGATCATTTCTGTGAATGGATTTCGGATCATCATGGGGATATTCTGGACACTTATTATTCCAACGCGCATTACGTTGAAATTGTGAAGAAGGGAATCAATAAAGGAGAGGCCATTCTGCGGATGGCAGAGCTTCTCGGCGTCCCGAGAGAGGACACCATCTCCGCGGGTGATGCGCAGAATGACATTTTCATGATTCGTTCCGCGCATCTGGGCGCCGCTATGGCTAATGCCGATCCCGAAGTAAAGGCAGCTGCGGATTATATCACGCAGCATGACAATAATCATGACGGCATTGCTGAGATCCTTGAAAAATACGTGCTTCAGGCCTGAAGGCGTATCAGCCGGTTTTTGGAATATCTGCCCCGGTATACCCTGGGGGTCGTTCCGTACTTATCCCGGAAAACCTTGTGGAAATAGCTGTTGTTCTCGTATCCTACTTCCTGCACGATATCGTTGATCGGCAGATCCGTATCGCACAGAAGCATCACTGCCTTCACCAGCCTCTTTTGCTGCAGGAGCTCTTTAAAATTGTATCCAAGCGTCTTTTTGATCAGGCGGCTCAGAGCATGCATCGGAAGGTGCAGGATCATGCACAGCTCCGTAAGCGTTCCGGTTTTATAATTATCTTCAATATACCAGAGCGTTGTCATCGCAATCAGATTGTCATACCTGCTCGGCTGCCGCATCATCGCATGCGGCAGATTGTCAAGAAAATAGAACATAATCAGCGCGGTCACCGTATGGTTGAATCTGGAAGGATCCTGCGCATCCTTTTCCAGCGAATCCAGCATATTGTCCAGAAGCACTCTCACCTGCATGGAATCGGCGGCTTTGAAATGGAGATACTCTCCTTTATACTCTTCATCCAGAAGCAGGCTGATCATGAACTTTGTCGGGATGTCATCCATCCCCGCCAGACTCTGAAAGCGCTCCAGGTATTCCGGAAGAATCGCGATCCTCAGTATAAAGTCATCCTCCCCCGCCGGAAGGATCTCATGACTGCTGAACCGATTGATAAAGAGTATCTCCCATTTTTCGAGCGCCACTTTTTTTCCTTCAATCAAATTGACAGCTCTTCCTGAAATCATGATTAAGCATTCCGCATACTCATGCCCATTGCCCGAAATCTCACTGAAGTCCCTGTATAATCCGTAGGAAACCTGCCGCCCGTTGGCAAACATACTCTTCGTCTCAAAAAGATCTCTGTATTCTTCCTTTTTTAAAGCTGCCTTTTCCGCTCCTCCCTTTAAGGTCCTTTTTTTTGCCTCAAGAATTTCTCTCAGCTCTTCCAAACGCTCTTTCTCCATAGACGGTGCTGCCTTTCTTTGAAGAAAAGGGACGAAGCCATAGGTTCCGTCCCCCTGGGGTGCTGAACAGTTACAGATTTTTTACCTGTAGATTTTGATATCGAAGGACTCGTGAATGCAGGTGCGCGCGCTTTCGATGGAATCAAATTCTCCCTTTTGCAGCATCTGTGCAGTAATGTTGCCGATTGCGGTCGCCTCACCCGGGCCGCAGTGGATCTCCTTGCCTGTTGCCTTCGCGGTCAGCTCATTGAGATATCCTGCGTTCGATCCGCCGCCCACAACATGAATCCGGCTGTATGTCCTTCCGGTCATCTCCTCCAGTTCCTTTGCGGTACGGGCATAGCACTCGGCAAGGCTCGAGTAGATCACTGTTCCGAGTTCGCCGATCGTTTCCGGAACCGGCTGCCCGGTACGGTGGCAGTATGCTCTTACTTCCTGTGTCATGTTGGCAGGAGACAGGAAGCACTCATCGTTTGCATCCACACGGGACGGAAAATCTTTGCATTCTTCCGCCATCGAGCAGATCTCGGCGAAGCTGTATTTATCGTTAAACTCGTGCCTCACCGACTGAATCATCCAGAGACCCATGATGTTCTTCAGATAGCGGAATCGTCCGGCGTATCCTCCCTCATTGGTCAGGTTCAGCTCGCAGCTCTTTTTCGAGCAGTCCGGAGTCATACGCTCGATTCCCATAAGGGACCAGGTTCCTGAACTGATGTAGATAAAATCGTCATCGTTTGCCGGTACCGCAAGGACTGCCGACCCGGTATCGTGGGTCGCGGGAGCCACAACCTCAAGGTCAAACCCAACCTCCGCCTGTACCTCAGGTGTAAGATGCCCGATCACCGTGCCCGGCATGATCAGCTTCTGGAATATTCTCCGCGGATAGCCGAGCCTGTCGATCAGCTCATAATCCCATTCCTTGGTATCGGCCTTCACCAGCTGGCCTGTTGTAGCCTCTGTATACTCACAGGTTTTCTGCCCGGAGAGCAGATAGTGGAAATAGTCGGGAACATGGAGCATGGTGCATGCTTTTTCGAGATATTCCGGATGTTCCTTTTTGACGGCCATCAGCTGGTAAACCGTATTGAAAATGGCTTTCTGGATACCTGTCCGCGCGTACAGCTCGTCCTGGGGAACGATCTTATAAACCTCCTCGTCCATCCCGTCGGTTCTGTGGTCACGGTATCCGACAAAATCTCCGACCACATTATCATTTTCATCCAGAAGAACAAAATCAACACCCCAGGTATCGACTCCCATGCTTACCGGTACTTTTCCCAGCTCACGGCATTTTTTCATCCCGTCGAGAATCTCCCGGAACAATCTGTCGAATTCCCAGCACAGATGCCCGTTTTTCTTTACCATTCCGTTTTCAAAACGATGAATCTCCTCAAGCTCCATACGGCCATTTTCCAGATGGCCAAGGATGAGGCGGCCGCTTGAAGCGCCGATATCAACTGCAAGATAATATGTAGCCATAGCGAATCAACCTCCTGTGCGTTGTTTTTAAGCCTGCCCTTATCATAACATGTTTTCATCAAATAGAGAAGAACAATGTTAAAAAAAACATGCATTTATATTTATTATTGCATTTTTTGCGAGAAAGGTATATATTGATTTTATTGCAATAAAACGTTTCGTTGTCAGCAGAAATTGATCATTTTGCACAGTTCTGCCAATATAACACATCAGAATCCAGAGGGATATTATGCGATCAACCATTGTTGATATCAAAAACAGAACCGGTCTCTCGCTCGCGACAATATCTAAATACCTGAATGGCGGAAACGTTCTGCCCGAGAATAAGGCCAAAATCGATGAGGCTGTCAAGGCGCTCAATTATCAGGTAAACGAAAACGCCCGCAGTCTGGTTACCAACCAGACAAGAATCATGGGGGTTGTTGTCTTTTCTGTGGAAAATCTTTTTGTAGGAACTCTGCTCCGTTATCTGGGGGAAATCCTCCGAAAACACGGATATGGCATGATGATCTGTGATTCCAACAACAACATCGAAGCGGAAAAGCAGAACATCCGTTCCATGGTGCAGAAAAATGTGGACGGTATCGTAATTATGCCCGTCTCGGAGGATGTCGAAATTATGAAGCCGGCCGAGAATGCGGGTATCCCTTACATCTGTCTGGACAGGACTTTTCCTGACTCCGACTGCGACAGTGTTCTGGTAAATAACCGCGAAACGACCCGTCATCTGATCAAAATCCTGCTGCGCAGGCGTCATACACGGATCGCGATCCTCGCTTCCCGGAATGAATATACCGGTAAGGAAAGGCTCGAGAGCTTTCAGGAAACTCTTCGGGATGCCGGCATCACAGTGCCTCCCGAGTATATTGTTCTGGAGGATCTTCACAGCATTTCCGCGGGATATCACGGGATGCAGCGTCTGCTGTCGCTCAAAACCAGGCCGACCGCTGTGTTTCTCAGCAACTATGAAGTACTGATGGGAGCATTTATGGCTGTCAACGAATCAGAATTCCGGTGTCCGGACGACCTTTCTCTGGTTGCCTTTGACAATATGTTTGCTGATGTAGTGCGGCCCCGGATTACCGTGGGCGTCCAGCCGATGGAGGAGCTGGCGGCGCGGACGGTGGAGCTGCTGCTGATGAGGACAGAGGAAAAGGGACAGGGAGTGGAGACTCCGAGGCAGCATATAGTGCTGCCGGTGGTGATACAGGAGAATGAGAGTGTGAGGGAGATGTAGAATCTCTCACACTCTCTTTTTTTGATTCTGGGGAGGGAACACTTGCCGGGAGGTATCCCAGACTCTTTTCAAACTCGCGTTCAGGACTCTTTTT
>CAMOXX010000158.1 GCA_946629475.1 uncultured Blautia sp.
AGGTCGGTGGAGACGCGGGCGTAGGCGGCCACGCGGAGCTTTCGCCGGATAACAGGCGCGGGCGCGTTTATCTTTTCCACCTTCTGGCGAGTCTCGACCCGCCGCTCCACTGTTTTCTCTTTGGGTCCGGCAGACGCCGCCGCTTCCCATGTGGGCCGCGCCAGTTCTTCCAGCATGCGGCTCCTGCCGACCTGTACTTTCTTTTTCATGGGTTCTCCTTGTAAATCCGAGAAGAAGTTCTCATGTATCGCCTGCCAGCGCAGATTCTTAATCCCTGCATGTAATTATATAAATATGAGTACATTATATCAGAACCCAAGGCTGGTTTCGATGGATTTTTCAGAAATTTCAGGGTTGTTTCACGAATTCTCTCAGACAACAGGACGCCCATAATATCAATTATTACCCTGCTTTAATCCTCTCATAGCGCGCGCTTCCAATTATGGACATCATGTTGGTGTACGGGTCCATCTCTCCCTTCATCACCTGGGAGAAAACCCTGGCTGTGAAGCCTGAAACCAGGCAGGTGCCCTTCTCATCCATTCTCACAGGCTGCTGCTGGCTGCGTGACCGGACATTCCAGAACACGACCCTCGGAAGCCTGTATCCGTACCGTCTGTACAGCCTCTTCGCTGCCTCAAAGTTGCTGAGAGAGGCATTCTTCGCGCAGGCGTCAAATTCCATATCCGAAACAATGTACAGAGTAGACGGGAGCTCCTTCTGCGGCACACGGTTCTCCACTGCGGCCTGCAGGATCAGCTCAAAAACCGCCTGCAGATTTGTGTTGGCAATCTCGTTAAAGGAACGGCAGTACCGGACCTTCTCCACAATATCCCTTCCCCGGATTTCCACCAGCTGCGGCGTCATCGAAAACGTGATAAAGTGGTTCCGGAACGCGCCGCGATTGCGCTCTGCGAAATAGATAGCAAGCGACTGGGCCACTGCCGCAGGCAGCGGGCTGCCATTTCCATTCCAGTACATGGAGCCGGAGCCGTCTGCAACGACAAGAGCGTTCTCATCATCGGTGAAATCCTCCAGTGCGTTCCATGTGGCATCCAGCACTCTGCGGTCATCTTCCTGCGCCTTGTAGGCAGCAGTCACGATCTCATACGGCATCAGTGTTCCGGTATGCAGCACGGCACCGCCGGCCGTTACCTTCTCCATAAACTCCTGATAGCGCTCCCGGTCATTGCGCATAAACGCATGCCGGTATTTGAACATCGCCTTTGAAGGCTGCTTTGCATAGTCAAAGCTGTAGTCGCGCTCGCGCAGGTTATTCTCAATGATACGGATCTCCGCCCGGAGTGCCGACAGTGCCTTGCGGTACTCCGCCTCGGTCATGCCAAAGGCCTTTGCAAGCTG
Source organism: uncultured Blautia sp. (assembly GCA_946629475.1). Classification (GTDB taxonomy): domain Bacteria; phylum Bacillota; class Clostridia; order Lachnospirales; family Lachnospiraceae; genus Blautia_A. The sequence continues at coordinate 1,363 of CAMOXX010000158.1, forward strand.
CCTTGCAAGCTTGACAGTCTCCGCACTGGACGCGTTCACGGAGGGCAGCCACTTTCCGAGCAGGGAAACCTGTCCGCCGTTCTGGAGCGCCTGCATGTCCTCCCGGAACTGCCGGAAAAGCACAGCCTCCGCAAAAGACCGCGCAGGCGTGTCCAGCAGAACAAGGATATCATCCCAGCGGCCATACTCTGCAATATAAGCAAGGTTCCGCGTAAGCGAAGGCAGCTCGTTCTCAGCCAGCCACCTGAGCAGGGTGCGGAACACCCGTCTCTCACCCAGTCCGCCGCGGATGTCGCGGGCGTAGAAGAGAATCTTCATCGCCAGATCACGGTTCTCCGCAAAAGCGCGCAGAAACCGGTTCGTAATCTCCTCATCGCTCAGCGCCCGCATCGCACCGATCGCCGCAAACAGGTCAAGGCATTCTGCGCCGGTGCTTCTGTATGTCACTGCGCCATTCTCGGTACAGGTTCTGTTCAGTGTCTTTTTCAGAAAATTCAGCATGATAATCTCTCCTTTCCAGCTTTTGTCCGGGGCTTCTGCCCTTCGGCAAGTATACAGTACCATATCTGTACAGCTTATTCCCGGAAAAAAAGATGCGAACGGCAATCCCCCGTTTGTCCAGCATGGCCGCTATATCAAAAGGATGCACGCCGTCTGCGACGAAAGAGACTGCGCCTGCGCGCTGCGGAGGATCTCCCAGGATGTGCAGGTAAGGAACACAGGACAGCCCTGCCAGAAGATACGACATCAGCTCTTCCTCATGCTTCCGCATCCCGCTGTAGGCAAACGGACGGATGGAGAAGAGGGCATCCTTCTCATCAAAGCCCTTCATCTTGCGGTTTCCAACCGAATGCTGGGTCATTACAATGTTCGGGGTTCCGCAATTGAAATCTGTTTGGCAAGTGCCTGGGAGCTGACATATTCTTCCCGGGCAGCAAGCGAAAAGCTCCCTGTTTCTGCCGCTTTCAGAAAATAGCGGATTTTTCTCAACATAACAATTTACCCCTTTTCATACTAACATACCGGTGAATAGCAAAGGTAGCAGTTTTTGCTCACAGGGTTGTAACCTGAAGTTGAAACACGGGAGGATCAGACACCTGCAGGCATGCTTGCGGAGGTTCAGGACTTTTGGCTTTGTAATCATATTTTGCGTTACCGGCAGCATCATCACGGAATTCTATGAAAAAGTTCAGCACCCCATGGACATGAATGAACTTCGCCTGAAATGCAGGCATTTCAGGCGAAGTTCGATCACGTTCATGGGGTGCTGAACAGTTATTTATAATCCCATGATATCACCGTATACGAGCACCGCGTTCCTCACACACTCTTCACACGGGCACAGCGGTTTTCCGTCAACCATACTTTTCAGATCCTTACAGGTGACCGCGCCGCATCTCTTTTTAAACTCCGTGATCATCTGACGCGTGTACCGCAGCGTTCCCTGTCCTTTGGTTTTCATCCCCGCAGCCATGCCGGCACCGATCAGCGCGCCGCAAGTGGCTTCCATCGTTCCCATGCCCGCGCAGAACCCGGCGGAAATCTGTTTCAGCTGCTCCTCAGGCAGTCCGGTCTGGTCAGCCAGCACCGCAGTAACGGCCTGTGAGCAGTTGTATCCTCCACTGTTCTTAAGCATAACCGCTTTCTCAGCTCTCTCCTCTATTGTCATCTTTCTCTCCCTTTCATGATTTCTCAGCATCCCGAACCTGTTTCACGGATTCAGGTAAACACCCATAGGTTCATCCCCATTTGACAGCAATCCTGCAAGGCACGTTTTTCTGCCGGAAGCGGCCACGCTTATGCAGGAATCGAACCTGCTCCAATACGTAAATGGGTGGTGTATTTGCATAATATTTGCTGTACGTGCCTTTTGGATTGCATCCTTATCATACGATATCAGCACAGTATTATCCCGGCAAAAAAGTTGCGAGGTATCCGTTCAGTACCTTCAATCTTTATGTTGCGAACTCTTTCTGTTTTTGAATCCGTTCCCGTAAAAGACGGATAAAGCTCTCCGGCTCCGTCACCTTTACCGCCGCGCCGAACGACAGAATCCGGATCACCATCTCGATCTCATCCTGCCTGTCGTACCTGAGGGTCACACGGTAGTGGTTTTCATCCAGCCGCTTTGTCTCCTTCTCCAGATGGGAAAAATGCAGCAGCACGCGCTCCAGGGCGTTGCGCCGGTCCTCCAGTTCAAAGGTAACCGTGTCTTCGGACGCCTCCTTCAGAGCCATCCTGTCCCCATGTTCCGCCGGAACACACTCCATGATTCTCGAAAGGTTGATCATCATCCGCCTCTTATATCCTCCGGCAATCAGCCGGAACCTGTCATCCTTCTCAGAATATTCCAGATAGTACGGCGTGACCGTCAGCCTTCTTTCCATCTGCCGTCCCGACCTGAAGCTGATCACAAGGTTCCGATTTTCCCGGATTGCGTCAAGGATCACTCTGAAGTGACGGATGTATCCGGCATCGGTGTAATCGTCTCCATTTGAGTACCGGTCATAGTATACGATCATCTCCGGTGTGAACAAAGGTTCAACATCCTCAAGCCCGGCCATATCCGGCTTGAAAAGCTGTATCCTCGGATCCAGCAGCATCGCTTTCATCCAGCGTTTTTCCAGGGTTGTGAGCGGCAGGGAGGGTTCTTCCCGGAGGGGCGTCGAAAAATCGCCGCGCAGCAGTCTCCATTTTTTTTTCATTCCGTCCGGAATGGTCAGCATGCTCTCCCCGAAAGCATACTTCTGCACAATGGTATTGAGCTCCCTGCCGGTCAGGGCTCCCCGCACTGCCTCCCGAAGAATAACGGAAGCGGTTTGATAGTATGTACTGTAGATTTCATGAAACAGCATTGGTATCTTCCCCGTACATCAGCGTCATCTCATCAAGGTCCTTCCAGAAGCGGTCCGGCACCCGCTGATCCGTGCATTTCAGCTCTGTCACCCTGCCCGTAAACGTCCGCAGCCACGGAATCATCTCAAATGCATCGTACACATCCGCCGTGAACCGCCAGTGGGTATCATCCAGACGCTCCACGGAGCCGCACCGTTTCTCCCGCTCCAGTCTTTCCACTATATGGCCTTCCTCCGTTCCCGCAAAGACGGTCATCTCGATATGTTCGAGCCGTGAACTGTTGTTTCCGGTCACACCCCACACATGGGAGCAGAAATCCGCCAGTTCCTGTTCCAGTCCGGGAGGATATTCACAGATATCACCTTTTTTGATATTGTCGATCAGGTCCACCCTGTAAAAGGAAAAACGTTTTCCCAATAAAGATGCTGCAAGAAGATACTGCCTGCCTGTCTGTGTTCCGATATAGACCTTCAGCGGCAGAACCGTCACACTGTTTTTGCGGACCGTAAACGAAACGCGCCGTTTTTCCCCGATCGCGGTCAGCAGTTCATACAGTATTTCACTGTCCAGAGCATTCAGAATATAGTGATGTTTAAAGCGGAACCTGTCAAATTGATCCGGAATCCGCTGCTGCAAAAAAGATCCGGCCGCCCCGAGAGGCGCTGCCTCCGAGAAAAAAGCCGCGGCAGGACCCCAGGCAGAGAGATTCACCGGACTCTCACTCAGCAGGTAAACTTTCTCGCGTCCTCTTTTTTGCACAGTCACAAGACCCAGGGAGCCATACTCCCGGAGCTTTTTCCGAACGGTGGACTCATCTGGAAGGTCATCCGCCTCAAACTCCAATAACCTGTCGGTCAGCTCATCCATGATTTCCGTGATCGACAGGCCGCCGGAACCCTTCAGAATATCCAGAAGATAAAAATGCAGAGTGATATCCCGATCCGTAAAGCTTTTGGTGCGGAATGCCCTGTACAGAGGATTTTCCGGAATGGAGCGGCTGTCTACCGACAGGAAGACGCGCCGGCCGTCCGCATCCTGCCCGAATTTCATATAATCCCCCAGCCAGCTCTCCACACGGCGGCGCTCATTGTCATAGCTCCTGGCGCTCTTTTCTGTAAAGTCGCCGCGGTGCCGGAAGCCATATACATAGAAGGATCGGATGTAGGCGCGGATCCTGCTGAAATTTTTGATCAGTTCACTGTAACCCAAATTGATTTCTCCCTGTAACCGGTCAGATCAGGGCAAAGCACCTGCTGCAGAGCCCATGATTCACTCGTCAAAAGCTGCTTCCGGATTGTTTCGCACTTCGTGCACCCACAATCCTGCCCGCCATTCGGATTCCATGGGGCTTCGGCTGTCTTCGTACCCCGCAATTCACATCCACGGTGTTACCAGATCGTCGATCACCGCAAAGTCAATGACCAGCTCTCCGCCATAAATTCCGACAGGTATCCGGTCACGGAAGCTGTATAAATCATAATCATCCTCGTTCTCGAAATGCCACACCATGACCTTCTTTTTGGCCGGGTCAATGATCCAGTACTCCCGCACACCTGCAGTCCGATATTTATTGAGCTTGATAAAGATGTCCTTTGACTTTGTCGATTTTGAAAGAACCTCCGCCACAAAATCCGGCGCTCCGACAATCCGGGCAGGAGTGTACTTGCTCTTATCGCAGAGGATCAGCACATCAGGCTGCACAATCGTCCTGTCATCACAGTCCAGCTGCACATCGACAGGGGAAACAAACGGCATGCAGCTGCCGCCTTTTTCGCTGATCCAGTTAAAAAGAAGGGTATGGAGATGGGCTGCAATTAACTGATGGTAACCGGTCGGAGCGCTCATGTCATAGATTACACCGTCGATCAGCTCTACACGGCGCTCATCCGGGAGGGCCAGATAGTCCTCCAGCGTATATTCCCCCTGCTTCTTTTCCGTATTTATTTTGTATACGGCAGACGCATCGCGCAGAACCGAGGGCTGCTCTGCCTCTGGGTATGGGACCGGATATGCCTCCGAAACGGCCTCTCCTCGCCCTAAAACCCTGGAAAGTGCCTGAAGTGTGGCATATCGAGGTGCTTTTGTAAAGCCTCCCAGGACCTTACGCACTGTACTCTCCGGGACACCGGACATCCGTGCAATCTGCCCGTATGTAAGCCCCAGCTCCCTTTTACGCTCGTTCATCTCATGGACAGTCATATGAGCCTCCATTTTTATTGAAAAAGCATGTATCTGTTCAGCATCTTCATAATTATGTGCAAAAATCCATGCAAACCGCCTCCGGCGATGGATATTTGCCTGACACGTCACATTTTGGAACGCGCTCATTTGGAACGC
>CAMOXX010000159.1 GCA_946629475.1 uncultured Blautia sp.
CCCGCGTTTGTAACGGCAGGTGATTGTGGCATCAAATGGATTTTGCACACTTCAGGCGAAATGTCAGCCTTTGCTTTCGGAACACGGCTGTGTTTCTTCCTGCGTTGTGTGTATGGCGTATTGGAAGTTTACGACACCGCAGCGGAGCATTTCGAGCAGGTTATCAATTTGGAAAGACAATATCGCCAACAGGTTTTACCATTGGTATCGATGTACACAAGAAGCCAAAAACCTGGATGACGAAATAAATAATTTCATGAAACCTGATGAACACCTGATTATTCCTGACCGCTGCCTTCTGAAAAAATCCATACGTATCAGCTGAGACAGCAAAAAGGAGCATCCTGTCGGCATGTTTTCCGGCAGAATGCTCCTTTTTTAACTCAGCGCATACTTTTCTACATCGATCGTTGCCTGTCCATCACAGTAAAATTCTATTCCTTCGGCGCCCAGAGGTGTAAAGAAGGTTACTGTTCCAGCTTTTTCTCCATCATTTACAAAAACCTCCAGACTGTATTTGTCCAGAATGAATCTCAATTTATATACTCCCAGACGCGGAACAACCGTCATTTCCCGGCTGTGTACGATATCATACAGATATCCGGAGTGATCCCTCTCGATGCGCAGGACATTCTTCTGAGGCATCAGAATAATGTCCGTGTGACAGATTTCGTCGGCAGCGACCCGGATCACCAGTTTTTTCAGCATTGCATGATCCTTTACGGTAACCGTCATGTCCGCCATGCGGCCACTGACTCCTGCCAACACGGTTTTTTCACTGCCCGGCTGTACATTTTTGCATATTACCTTTTCTTTCCGCCGATCCAGGAGCTCGCGGATCGGAGCCTGGGTCAGTCTGCCATCACGAATTGAGAGCTCTCTCGGCATGGTAAGCTGTCCGAAGAATCTGACACCCGGTGGGACAAACATGGAATTGGACCAGGCCTGCATCCAGCTGATCATGACTCTGCGTCCATCCGGGGTAATCATCGTCTGAGGCGCGTAAAAATCGATTCCATTGTCTATGGCCTGCATCGATTCCTGCCGGAAGGAACGGTTCTTTTTATCAAATTCCCCGATGATCGCCATTGTATTGTGCCCGACATGGAATTCATCCCCCATCGGCATCATCGCCATGGGACTAACCAGTAGGACATGCTTCCCATCCAGTTCAAAAAAGTCCGGGCACTCCCACATTCCTCCCAGCAGATGGGTGCTTTCCGCCAGCGTGCAGGCATATTCCCAGTCAAAACCGTTATCGCTCTGAAACATGACGATCCTGCAGGTCGCGTCATGATTCATGGCAGAGATGACCGCGTAAAAGGTCCCATCCGCTTCCCGCCAGATCTTGGGATCGCGAAAATCGCCCTCCATACATCCGCCTGGCACATTCTCCGGTAAAATCACAGGATTTCCAGAATATTTCTCGTAATTCTCCCCATCTCCAAAAGCAAGGCACTGTGTCTGACGGACACGGTCTTTCCTGTACGGTATTTTTTCCAGTGTTTCCACGCCCGTATACAAGAGCATATGACGCCCATCTTCCAGTTCAAGTCCACTCCCGGAAAAACAGCCGAAATTATCGTACTTTTTGTCTGGTGCCATGGCAACGGGGAGCCGTTTCCAGGACAGCAGATCCTCGCTGACCGCATGGCCCCAGTGCATACTCCCCCAGGAATTGGAATATGGAAAATACTGGTAAAAAATGTGATATGCCCCTTTGTAATATGAAAAACCGTTTGGATCATTGATCCAGCCACAGCCGCCGGTAAGGTGAAATCCCGGCCGCTCTGCATCGGGGATCTGTTCCAGCATCTGCGCTTCATAGTCTCTTGCGTTTTGCAAAAGCTTACTGATCATATTTATTTACCTCTTCCGGACGGAAAGGGTTTTGTGGAATCCCCCTCCCGGAGTGTCACTTCTAATTGAATACACTTTTTTTCCACAGGTTTTCCCTGGATCCTGTCGATCAGAAGATTAACGCACACATCCGCCAGCTGATCGATCGGTTGGACGATCGTGGTCAGCTTCGGATATGGGACACGGCTCAGATAGGTTCCATCATAAGCGACGATCTTAAAATCCTCCGGATATTTCCGACCCTTTGCCTCCAGTGTCTGGATCAGCGTCACCGCCATAACATCGGTCGCGAAATATCCATCCAGATTTCCAAAGTTCTCCGCGATTTTGAGCGCGGCATCCGCATAATCCGAATACTGAAATCCATTCCACTTTAACAGATAATTATGGCAGACAATGCTGTGCTCTTTCATTACCTGTTCAAACACTTCATGCCGGGCATTGGAAGGGGTGGATACCTTTCGATGCCCGGTACACTGCAGTACCGTCTTGCATCCGGCATTGATCAGCAACTGCGCGGCCATCCGCCCGCCTTTTTCGTGATCGACGGCCACGAAGGGAATCTGATCCCCCAGCTGGCGGTCCAGCGCGACGATCGGCCGGTTCACTTCCTGATATTGTTCTATATCCAGGGTATGTACACCGGTGATGATCCCATCGACCCGCTGCTTTTTTAAGAGCTCCAGGTAATAGGTTTCGTAGTTTTGTTCTCTCCAGGTGTTGCAGATCATGGTCTGGTAACCTTTACGGAAAAGCGCGATCTCAGCTGCGTTGGTAAATTCCGCGAAATACGGATGTGAAACCTCCGGTATGATGATCGCCACGATCCCGGTCTTCTTATGATACAGATTTCTGGCCATTTCATTCGGGGTATAATTTAACTCCCGTATAGCCGACATAACCTTTTCTCTTGTATCAGCCTTAACATATCCGCACTCATTCAGGACACGAGATACGGTTGCGACTCCCACGTGCGCATGCTTTGCAACATCCTGAATCGTAGTCATATGCATCGCCCCTCTTTTCTGTGTCACCGGCAGTTTTCCGGGCTTCATGCGATACCGAGAGTAACTCTGACGCCCGGATATCTGCAGTCATCTGTGTATCTGAATAAAGTCTAACACAAGACAAAAGTGGATACAATAGACTTCTTTTGAACACCTGATATTCAGCCTTTGATTCCGGAGGATGCAATACCTTCCACATAATATTTCTGCATGAAGATGAACATGATAATCATGGGAATGGCAGAAATAACCAGAGCTGCCATGATGGCACTGTAGTGTACCGGCTGTGTACCAAAGAAGGACTGGACAGCGAGCTGGATCGTTCTTTTGTTTTCGCCGGTCATTACCAGGAAGGGCCACATAAAGTCATTCCAGTGGGCGACAAAATCCAGAATAAATACCGTCGCATATACTGTCTTGGAGATCGGAACTACGATCTTAAAAAACGTTCCCGCAGGGCTGCAGCCGTCTATATACGCAGCCTCGATCAGATCATCCGGGATATCATAGAAAAACTGCCGGAACATATAGATGGAGAAGCATTTGGCCGCAAACGGAACGACCAGAGCCGTCATCGTATTAACCCATCCCAGCTGTGACATCTCGATATACAGGGGAAGCATGATCGCTTCCATCGGAAGGACCATCAAAGCGACGACCAGATTGAGAATGGCTCCCTTTCCGATAAAAGAGAATTTTGCCAGCGCATATCCGCACATGGAATTCAGCAGAAGATCCAGGAGCAGGATCAGTGCGATGTACAGAAGCGTATTCCGGAAAACCCTCAGGAGGTTCATTCTGTTAAATACCTCTATGTAATTTGCCAGAGAGGCATGAGATGGAAAGAATGTCCGTATGGAATTCATATTGGCAAAGATCTCCGCTTCCGGTTTGAGAGACGCGGAAATCATCCAGATCAACGGTGAGACAAAAATGATGCCGATCACGATATTACCGAAGTAAAACAGAAATCTGGAAAGACCAGCCGAGAATTTCAAAGATGATTTCTTCATCGCCTTACCTCCGTTACTCATTCGCTGTCGTGATCCGTTTCATCGTCAGGGACATGATAACCACGATCACAAAGAATACAGTTGCTATCGAGCAGGCATATCCGAAATTTCCTTTCTGGAAGCCCTGGGTGTAAATATAATAGACCAGCGTCTTGGTCGCGTTTTTCGGACCGCCCTGCGTCATGATGTAAGGCTGTGTGAACAGCTTCATGGCCTGGATCATCGTGATCATGATCACATATTTGATGGTGCCGCGCAGTCCCGGCAAGGTAATGTACCAGAACTGATTCCACTTTGTGGCGCCGTCCACGGAGGCAGCTTCGTACTGTTCACGCGGGATTCCCTGCAGGCCTGCCAGGAAGATCATCATCTGATAGCCGGCACCCTGCCAGGCAGACATAAAGATGATGGCGTTCATCGCTGTATGCTCGTTCGTCAGGAAATTGATCGGATTTAAGCCAAGATTTACCAGCAGTGAATTGATCAGACCGGTGTTTGGATTTGCATTATACAGAACGGACCACAGCACAGCAATTACGACCATGGAGGTCAGCTGCGGACTGAAATACATCGTTCGGAAAATGGAGACGCCGCGGAATTTCTTCGATACAAGAAGAGCGAGACCAAGAGCCAGCGCGCACTGCGCCGGAACAACGATAACCGTAAAATAAACAGTATTCTTAAGAGCTACCCAGAAGTTTTTGTCTGCAAACAGCTTGGAGTAATTGTCAATTCCGATAAAGTCAATGTTGTCAGGCCGCATGATCTGATATTTGAAAGCGGAAAAATATGCGGTGTAGATCATTGGTACGACAAGAAAAGAGATCAGGAGGATCACAGCCGGAGCCACGAACAGATACGCGGTAACCCTTTCGTTTTTCTTTCTGCCTTGCAAGTTGCCTGTTTTTTTCATAGAATCAACCTCTCTGAAAAAAGCTGCCGGATACCGGTCAGGGTATCCGGCAGCTTTGTATTATACTCACAGCCGCCCATAGAGATATGTCATTGATCAGCACCAGACGGCCTGCAGGAGGGAGAGAGGAGACAGGCTCCTCCACACCCTGATTTATGAGCGATCATTCTGCGTAATATGTTTCATAATCCTCGGTGAACAGTTCTGCCACGTTTGTCAGTTCATCCTGGATATAATCAGCATCCACTTCTCCATTGGTCGCTGCGTCTGAGAAGATGTTGGTCATGGCTTCCGCGTAGTTTGCAGAGAAAGTCGCATAGGAAGGAGTTCTGGGACGCGGAACAGCGGTATTGTTGAGCTGCTCAACAAACAGAGCTCTCGGGCCTTCTGCGTAATCAGCCATCGCTTCGTTTTCATATGCGGTGTTTCTGGTTGCCGGTTTTGCGATGGCAGCAGCATAAGTCGCAACGTTCTCTGTGCTCATCAGCCACTGAAGGAATTCTCCGGCTGCCTCGACGTTTTCGCAGTCGCGGCTGATGGCTGCAGACCAGTCACCACAGGGAGAAACGGCTTTGCCTGTATCAGATACCGGATAGTATGTCACGCCCCAATCGAAGCTCGCATTTGCCTCAAGGGTGGCTACCTCCCAGGAACCGCCGATCATGGTCGCGCAGGCGCCATTCAGGAACTCATCCTGGATCGGATCTACATTGGCATATCCCTTCGCGATCAGATCTGCCAGATATGCGGTCGTTTCTACCGCTTCTTCACTGTCGACATATCCTTCAGCGGTCTTGCCGTCATCGCTGATATAGTCCTTGCCTTTGGAGATATACATCGGCTCAAGGGCATAGGGAAGGCCTTCGCCATGATCCATGATGATGTGTGTGCCTACATGCTCGTCTGTGGTGCATTTTTCGGCGATATCAGCCATCTCTTCCCAGGTGACCGGGTTCTCCAGTGTGCGGGAATCCAGATCATCTGTATCGATACCGGCTTCTTTCAGCATTTCTTTGTTGTAATAGAAGGCAACGCCGGACTCTGTGGCAGACATGGCATACAGTTCCCCATCATAGGTGCACTGCGCGATCGTTGAGGGAACGATATCAGCCATATCCTCTTCAGTAAAGTATTCTGTGATCGGAACGATGATCCCGTTCGCCGCATAGTAAGAAACCTGCGGTCCATCGACATAGAAAATGGAGGGAAGATCATTGGAGGTCACAGCGGTCGCGATCTTGTTATCATAGGCATAGGAATCGGAACGATCAATCGCTTCACGACTTACCTGAATCTCAGGATGCGCTTCATTCCACTCAGCAAGCTTCTCGACCCACCATGCTTCCACAGCCTCTCTGTCGGTGGGGCTCCAGATGGAAAGGTTTACAACGTCACCACTCTCTGCCATTGTCGGAACCGCTGCCAGCGTTGAAGCTACCATTGCCAAACCGAGGACGATACTCAAATGTTTTCTCATGTTTTCCTCCTTTGAAATATGTGTTCCATTACCCCTGTTTTTCTTTAGTTTATCAGGGCTCTGCCGGTCATGTGGAACGGGTTCCATATTTTGGCTTTTTATATCCACAGACCATGAAGCCTGTGGATCTGTTTATACTGCCATGAAACCACGAAAGTGGTCCGAATGCTGAGTTGTCAGAATAAAACCGCAATATGGAACCCGTTCCATATTGTGGTTTCATATTACCAGATATCTATATCTATGTCAAGATGTAATTTCAGTAAATGTGAGAAG
>CAMOXX010000160.1 GCA_946629475.1 uncultured Blautia sp.
ATCCCGCCCGCACGCCGCGGTGTGCCGCAGATCGAGGTTACCTTTGATATCGATGCCAACGGTATTGTCAATGTATCCGCGAAGGATCTGGGCACCGGCAAAGAGCAGCATATCACCATCACGGCAGGCTCCAATATGTCCGACGCCGAGATCGACAGAGCTGTGAAGGAAGCAGCCGAGTTTGAGGCACAGGACAGAAAGAGAAAAGAAGCTGTAGATACCAAGAACAACGCGGACTCCATGGTGTTCCAGGTTGAGAACGCTCTGCAGGAGGCAGGCGACAAGCTGAGCTCCTCTGACAAAGCGGATGTCGAGGCGGACCTGAACGCACTGAAGGATCTTCTGAGCCGTGCGGCAAATCCGGAGGATCTCACCGATTCCCAGATTGCTGATATCAAGGCTGCGCAGGAGAAGATGATGCAGAGCTCCCAGAAGCTGTTCGCAAAGATGTATGAGCAGACCCAGGGCGGTACCGGCGCAGGCCCGGATATGGGCGGCTCCCAGGGCGGCGGCTATCAGGGCGGCGGAAACTCCGGAGATGAAGCCGGATACGGTGATGACGTAGTGGACGCTGATTACAAAGAAGTATAAAGGTAACTGTTCCAATGGCAGATAAAAGAGATTACTATGAGATACTTGGCGTAGGAAAAGACGCGGATGATGCTCAGCTGAAGAGCGCATACAGAAAACTGGCGAAAAAATATCATCCGGACGTAAACCCCGGTGACAAAGAGGCGGAGGCCAAATTCAAGGAGGCTACAGAAGCCTACGGTGTCCTCAGTGACCCTGACAAGCGCCGGCAGTATGACCAGTTCGGCCATGCCGCGTTTGAAAACGGCGGCGGTGGCGGCGGCTTCGGCGGCTTCGATTTCAGCGGAGCTGATTTCAGCGATATTTTCGGCGATCTGTTCGGAGGAATGTTCGGCGGAGGCAGCACCAGGCGGGCGGCGAATCAGCCGATGCGTGGGGCAAGCCTGAGGGCGAGAATCAATATTACCTTCGAGGAGGCTGTTTTCGGCTGTGAAAAGGAACTTGAGATCACGCTGAAGGATCCGTGCGAGACCTGCGGCGGCACAGGAGCAAAGCCGGGGACATCCCCCGTCACCTGTACCAGATGCGGCGGGCGCGGCCAGATCGAGTATACACAGCAGTCCCTGTTCGGGATGGTCAGAAACGTGTCCACCTGCCCGGAGTGCAATGGCTCGGGCAAGATGATCAAGGACAAGTGCACTGCCTGCCGCGGGACGGGGTATACTTCGTCGCGCAAGAAGATCCAGGTCAGCGTGCCTGCAGGAATTGACAGCGGGCAGAGCATCCGGATCCGTGACAAGGGCGAGCCCGGTATCAACGGAGGCCCGAGGGGCGACCTTCTGGTAGAAGTTAATGTCGCCAGACACCCGATTTTCCAGCGCCAGGATATGGATATCTTCTCGACGGCGCCGCTTACGTTCGCGCAGGCTGCATTAGGCGGTGATATCATCATCAATACCGTGGACGGAGACGTGTCGTACCATGTAAAAGCCGGAACCCAGACGGATACGAGGATCCGCCTGAAGGGCAAGGGCGTGCCGTCACTGCGGAACAAGGATGTCCGAGGGGATCACTATGTAACTCTGGTTGTGCAGGTTCCGACCAACCTGAACGCGGCCGCAAAGGAAGCACTGGAAGAATTCGACGCCGCATGCGGCAACCGGCCGGCAAAGCCCGGATCGGAAAAGAAAAAGAAGACCTTCAGGGAAAAGCTGAAGGAGACATTCGAAGACCTTGATTAGGAAAACAGCGGGGACGGTTCGCAAAGCCGGCCCCGCTTTTCCTGTTGACTTTCCCCGAACCAGTCAATATAATAGCAGAAGTACAGCTGTTAAGACACAGAAATGGATACGATCAGAGGAATCCCGGACAGGGGGAGAAGAAGATAATATGAAGTGGACACGGATGACAATCAGGACAACGACGGAAGCGGAGGATGTGATTATCGCCGGGCTTTCCGATCTCGGCATCGAAGGCGCCGAGATTGAGGACCATCAGCCCCTCACGGAAGAGGAAAAATCACAGATGTTTGTGGATATCATGCCCGAAGGTCCGGAGGATGACGGCACAGCCAGCATCAGCTTTTATTTTGAGGAAAACACGGATATCGCGGATGTCAGGCGCAGGATGCAGGAGATCCTCGATGAGACCCGGAGCTTTATGGACATCGGAGAGGGCACGATCGAGGAATCCGTCACCGAGGACAGGGACTGGGTAAACAACTGGAAGGAATACTTTCACCAGTTTTACGTGGATGATATTCTGATCATCCCTTCCTGGGAGGATAAAAAACCGGAGGATGCTGACAAGCTTACACTTCATATCGACCCGGGTACCGCGTTCGGGACGGGAATGCATGAGACGACACAGCTTGTTATCCGCCAGATCAGGAAGTACGTCACAGAAGGCTGCGAAGTGCTCGATGTTGGAACAGGGAGCGGTATTCTGGCGATACTTGCCCTGATGCTGGGAGCCGGCCATGCCCTGGGCACCGATCTGGACCCCTGCGCCGTCAACGCGGTGGAGGAGAACAAGGCATCGAACGGAATCCCCGCGGATGCTTTTGATCTGGTAATCGGAAACATCATTGATGACCCAAAAGTACAGGAAACAGCCGGGAAGGAACGGTACGATATTGTAACGGCAAACATCCTGGCGGGGGTCCTGGTTCCGCTGACCCCTGTGATCGCGCCATGCCTTAAAAAGGGCGGCGTTTACATCTGCTCCGGCATTCTGGACAGCAAGGTGGCCGAAGTGAAGGAAGCGGTCAGGAACGCCGGGCTTGCAGTTCAGGATATTACTTATCAGGGCGAATGGGCAGCAATAACCGCCCGGAAGCCCGGATGATCATACAGAACAGGACAGAGGGAGATATGCGTTTTTTTGCGGAAGCCGGGAATATTGATGAAGAAAACAGGCGCATCCTTCTTTTCGGGGAGGATGTAAATCATATCAGAAATGTCCTTCGGATGAAGGAGGGCGATGAAATCTGGGTGAGCGACGGGGCGCAGTATGAGTATCACTGCAGGATCTGTGATGAAGAACCGGAACGCGGGCACACTCCGGAGGACAGAGCCGCGGAGAAGCCGGCGCGTGACAGAGTGACGCTTGAGATTCTGTACCGCCAGGAACCGGACTATGAGCTGCCTGGCAAAATCATCCTGTTCCAGGGACTGCCGAAGGGCGATAAGATGGATTTTATCATCCAGAAGGCCGTCGAACTGGGGGTTTCTGCCGTCGTTCCGGTCAGTATGAAGCGGTGCGTGATGAAGCTGGATCAGAAGCGCGGCGAAAAAAAGACCGCGAGGTGGCAGCAGATCGCGGAGAGCGCGTCAAAGCAGTCCAGGCGTCTTGTGATTCCGAAAATATACCCGGTGACTACGTTTGCCGAGTCGCTCCGGATCGGGAGCGGTCTGGACATCCTGCTTGCCCCCTATGAACTGGCGCACGGCATGGAGGAGACGAGAAAGATACTTTCGGCGATCCGTCCCGGGCAGTCGGTCGGGATTTTTATCGGTCCGGAAGGCGGATTTGAGGAGAGCGAAATCCGCGCGGCGATGGACAGCGGTGCGGTTCCCATCACGCTGGGGCACCGGATTCTGCGCACGGAGACGGCAGGAATGACGCTTCTGTCCGTGCTGATGTTCCAGCTGGAGACAGACTGAGGCAGCTTAAAGGGATTGACATGGAAGCATATTTTGATAATTCTGCAACAACTAGATGTTATGAGAGCGTCAGGGATATTGTATCGAAAACGATGACCGAGGATTACGGAAATCCTTCGGCCATGCATAATAAGGGAATCGAGGCGGAGAGGTATGTCACGGAGGCGTCCGGACGGATCGCTTCTGTACTGAAGTGTTCTCCAAAGGAGATCCTGTACACCTCCGGCGGCACGGAATCGGACAATCTTGCCATTTTCGGATCGGCGTATGCATATCAGAGGTCAGGAAAGCATATTATTACGACCCGTGTAGAGCATCCTGCCGTGATGAATCCGATGGCTTTCCTGGAAAAACAGGGATTCGAGGTGACATATCTGCCGGTGGACCGAAGCGGCGTGGTTTCGGTCGAAGCTCTGGAAAAGGCTCTGCGGGAGGACACCATCCTTGTTTCCGTTATGTATGTCAATAATGAGACAGGAGCGGTGATGCCGGTCGCGGAGATCGGACGGCTGGTACACGAAAAAAGCCCGAAAGCCGTATTTCATGTGGATGCTGTTCAGGCATTCGGGAAATACAGGATTTTCCCCGCAAAAGCAGGGATCGATCTGATGGCTGTCAGCGGTCACAAAATACACGGCCCGAAGGGCATCGGTTTTCTGTATATCCGGAACGGGGTGCGGGTGGTTCCGCAGATCCTTGGAGGGGGCCAGCAGAACGGCCTCCGTTCGGGGACGGACAACGTACCCGGCATCGCCGGCCTCGGATGCGCGGCGGAACAGATATACCGGAATCTGGATACTGCTTCGGAGCACATGTACCGCCTGAAGGAACAGCTGGCCGCGGGACTTTCCGGGCTGGAAGGGGTGCGCGTCAACGGGATGCCTATCGCGGATGCGGCTCCTCATATTATGAGCGTCACCTTTGACGGGATCCGGAGCGAGGTTCTGCTTCATGCCCTCGAGGAGCGCGGAATCTATGTATCGGCGGGATCGGCGTGTTCCAGCCACAAGAGGAAACCGAGCGCGGTCCTCACTGCAATGGGGCTTCCGAAAGCGGATATTGAGAGCACGGTCCGCTTCAGCTTCTGTGAGGAAAACAGCGTTCAGGAGATCGAATACTGTGTGGATACACTGAATGAGCTGGTACCGCAGCTGCGGCGGTTTACCAGGCGATAAACAAGGATGGAGATAAAATGGTATTTCATGCTTTACTGATCAAATATGCGGAGATCGCCATCAAAGGGAAGAACCGTTATTTATTCGAGGACGCCCTGGTGAGCCGGATCAAATCTGCACTGAAAAATGTCGAAGGGAAATTCCAGGTTGAAAAGGAGTCGGGCAGGATCTACGTACACTGCCCTGAGGAGTATGACTATGATGAGACGATCGCGGCGCTCACGAAGGTGTTCGGAATTGTCGAAATCTGCCCGGTCATGATCTTCGAAGACAACGGGATCGAGAGGATGGGGGAGGATGTCCTGTCCTATATGCGTCAGGTTCATCCGGAATACTGCGGAACCTTCAAGATTTTTACCCGCAGGGCGAAAAAGAGCTTCCCGCTGACCTCGATGGAGGTGAGCGCTGAAATCGGAGGAAAAATCCTGGATGCGATGCCGGGAGCTTCCGTGGATGTCCATCATCCGGAGCTTCTGCTTCACATCGAGATCCGTGACAGAATCTATGTGTATTCGCTGTCCGTCAGGGGACCAGGCGGGATGCCGGTCGGGACAGGCGGGCGCGCGATGCTCCTTCTGTCCGGCGGGATCGACAGCCCTGTAGCCGGCTATCTGATGGCAAAGCGGGGGGTTGTTCTGGATGCGGTCTATTTTCACGCGCCGCCGTACACGAGCGAGCGGGCGAAGCAGAAGGTGATCGACCTCGCGAAGATTGTAGCGGAATATTCAGGCCCGATCCGCCTCCATGTCGTGAATTTCACCGACATACAGCTTTATATTTACGAGAAATGTCCGCATGATGAGCTGACTATTATCATGCGCAGGTACATGATGCGGATTGCCGAACATTTTGCCGGAAAATGCCGGTCCCTGGGACTGGTGACCGGTGAGAGCATCGGACAGGTCGCGAGCCAGACCATGCGGAGCCTGGCGGCAACCAACGACGTGTGTACGATTCCGGTATACCGTCCGGTCATAGCGTTCGACAAGCAGGAAATTGTCGAGATTGCCCGAAAAATCGGGACTTTTGACACATCCGTGCTGCCATATGAGGACTGCTGCACGATTTTTGTCGCGAAGCACCCCGTGACACAGCCGCAGATCAAGACCATGAGAGCGTCGGAGAAGCGTCTGTCCGAAAAAATCGATGAGCTTATGACGACAGCCCTGGAAACGACAGAAGTGATAGAAATAGGAGAATAAAGAAGAAAGCGTAAGCGTATCTGT
The DNA here is from genome assembly GCA_946629475.1 of uncultured Blautia sp. Taxonomy (GTDB): domain Bacteria; phylum Bacillota; class Clostridia; order Lachnospirales; family Lachnospiraceae; genus Blautia_A. The sequence goes on from CAMOXX010000160.1 coordinate 6,097, forward strand.
GAAGGTACTGAACAGATACGCGAAAACTCTTGTACCGGTGTGAAATGAAATGCGGCCCGTTCATCCCGGGCCGCATTTCATTTGATCAGATTTTGTGATCGGTTATTCGACGATATATTTGTTGATGATATCCAGAACATTCTGGAGATCAGTGCCATCTGCATGAATATTGAGATCTATGGATTTTGAAAGATCCAGGCTGAAGATACCCATAATGGACTTGGCATCAATCACATATCTGCCGGAAACCAGATCGAAATCACAGTCAAATTTGCTTATTTCATTTACAAATGCCTTGACTTTATCAATTGAGTTCAGTGAGATCTTTACTGTTTTCATTCTCAAACCTCCTTTTTTTTGCTGCTGTGCTTATCATACTTGCAAGCTGAAAAAAAGTCAAGGGCATTCCTGTTAAAATC
>CAMOXX010000161.1 GCA_946629475.1 uncultured Blautia sp.
CCATCCCGGCCCAGTATTTCAGAGTTTCGATCTGGTATTCCGCCAGCCCTTCTTTTGTATAATCCAGGTCAATGATATCGCTCCAGTCACCCACATGGTTTCCGAAGGAGCCGTCCTCTTTTCTGTAAAACCACTCCGGATGTTCCGCAGCCAGGACGGAATCAGGGGAAGTATGGTTATATACCACGTCGATGATGCATTTCATGCCCTTTTCATGGATGGCATCCGTCAGGGCCTTGAAGTCTTCCAGGGTTCCGTATTCAGGATTGACCGCGCGGTAGTCGCTGATGGCATAGGGGGAACCGAGCGTCCCTTTTCTGCATTTCTCCCCGACGGGATGGATGGGAAGGAGATAGACAATGTCCACTCCCAGATCCCGGATCCGGTCAAGGTCCCTTCTGACGGCTTCAAATGTACCTTCCTCACTGTAATTGCGCACAAAGACCTGGTACATCAGCATGTTTCTGAGTGTCTTTTTCGTCTGATCCGCCATAGCTGTTCCTTTCTAAAACTTCTTTTCAGCTCATTCCCTGTGACCCGGCCATTCCCATCCTGATCCGCACAGCCGGATCGTCCTTCCTCCTGGCTCTCCGGGATCTGCCATGCGGTCTTCCGGAATATACCATGCGCTTATGTCTGCCGTTCTATGCTCCCAGCCGGGCGATGATTCTCTTCGCCAGTTCCTCCGGCTTAAGCCCTGCGCCGTCAACAGCGGATCTCGCGGACGAGGCCCATTCCTGAATCTCCTCATGCGGCAGTTCCCGCCATACACCGCCCAGGCAGATCTCGGCAGGAAGCGCCACCCTTACTTCATCCATTCCTTCAAAAAATGTTCCCGGATAAAAGATCTGAGGCTTTTCCCCCCGGCGAAGCCGCCCGGCATAATCTTCCGGCGAACAGATTGCCGTCTCATAGAGAATGCCCCCGTTCCCGTCCCCGATTCTGTTTTTATTGTGGGTATCCGATCCTGCCTGAATCAGAAAATCATACTGAAGGGCATAGTAAAGCGCGGCCAGATTGTCATTTGGAGAATTGGCCGTGTTGATCGCCTCGATCCCGTCGACTCCCTCCGGGAAGAGGTGGATCATGCTGATATAATCCCTGTCCCGGAAAGGATGCGCCTGGATCACGGCGCCGCCTGCCTCATGAACCGTGCGGATCATCTGCTCCCTGGTCCAGTCCGGAATCTCCGGATGGGACAGCAGGAACTCCCTGCCAACCCCGTAAAGCAGATATTCATCCCCTTCAAAGTTCTCCTCGATCCCGAAAAAGACCTTGAACCCTATGGCGTCGCCCGCCTTCTTCGCCTCTTCGTACCCTTTCATGTAGGCATCCACATAGTCCGGCCAGGGGAGATCCCTGGATGGACGGGTATTCCCGTGATAGAAATGATCCGTAATAAAGATGCCGTCATAGCCCCTGTCCCTGAAGATCTCAGGATATTCTCTGCCGGGCGTGGCGCCGCAGGCGCTTGATTCTACTGTATGAAGATGCGTTTCGTAGCGGTACATGTATGCCTCCTTGCTGTTCGTCGGTACGCAGATTATATCATTAATACCCGGAAATGGAACAAGGGCCAGCCCATATCGGTAAAAAATTGTAACTGTTCGTTACCCCAGACCCGGGGTGCTTCGAAACCTTCACTGCACCTTCTCAAAACTCATCTCCGTCAGCGCGCAGGTGAGCAGTTCTTCCGGTCTCCGGTCCGGGCGGATCCATTCAGGCACCATCTCTTCCGGCATGATCAGCGGCATCCGATCGTGAAGAAAACGGAGCTTTTCTCCAGGCTCCCTGGTCAGAACAACAAAGACAGGCAGACCGTTTTCAATCCGGTACAGCCCGCACAGCCAGGTCATGGCAGCTTCCTTTGGATGGATTCTGTACTTGTCGCCGGTTCGCATTTTCCCGTCGCTTCCCACACAGTGTTCCCACTCAAAATACCAGGAGGCCGGCACAATACAGCGGTGTCTCGCCCAGTCGTCCCGGAAGGTCGGCTTCTCAGCCGCGGTCTCAGAGCGGGCATTCATCAGCAGACTCCTGCCGGAATAGCCCCATTTCATGGGATAAACCTTCCTTTTTCCGAACCGGTCCGGCGCAATGACCGGCACCACGTCAGTCGGACAGATCTCTCCGTAACTTTTGACTTTTCCCTGATCCTGCCAGCGCTTCATAAGAGGAGACCGGTTCATCTCTTCCACGATCGGCCGCAGCTCAGGTGATTCCTCCGTCCAGTACCGGCAGCACATACAGTCGTCCCCCCTCCGCAGTCAGCATTTCTCATATCGTGACTGCCCTGTTTTCGCCGTAAGCATAACCAGGCATTATTGGCATAATGACCCCCGTTCAGCAGCCCTTTCTCCCATTTTTGTGATCCTCGACAGAGCATGCGTTCGGAGTACCATATTCGATAAGGCCCGCGTCTGCCGGATCCAGGGAAACCCTGCCGTCCTCAAACACAAATGCAGGAATTCCGACATCCCCGATTTCTTTGGAATGATCAAAAACCGGATTCGTGTCCCTCATTCGTGTGAACACACTCATGTTCCGGATATTCTCACCGATATTAATATACTCAAACTCGTCCTCACGTCCCGCGATCTGCTCATGAACATAATCACAGTAAGGGCATGTCGGCATCCCGTAAATTTTAATCATCTTTCTCTCCTTCTAAACCAATGTTTTTGATCAGCATTTCCCAGCCGGCCGCCAGCCTGTTGTTTTCGTTTTTCCGCACGGTCTCCCGGATTTCTCAAAGATATCGTTATCTCAGATCACAGAGAAAACGGTCCACGCCGATATCCACTGACAGAATCTTATTTCCGTGAACCTCCTTTTCGATTCCGCTGCATTTTCCCGCAAGAATATCCTCCGCTCCGGCGATCAGCTTCGGAATCACATTTTTACTGACCTTTAATACTGCATGGGAAGGATAGATATAATCAAAGTCCTCTTCCCGTCTCCACAGCCTCTCAAGCCCTGCAATATAGGCTTCCATATTCCTGTGAGGGCCGAACATGTAGATATCGCCGTCTTCCTGGATCGGATCGCCGCCGATCAGGCATCTCTCCTCCCGGTCAAGCACGGTTATGCTCCCCGGAGTATGTCCGGGAACATGGATCACCTCGACAGTTCTTCCGCCAAGGTCAATTTCGTCCCCGTCGAAAACCGGAAGCATCCTTCCCTTCCCATTCTGCATATTGAAGTAGACTATTGCCTCCGAGGGATGCATATAGAATTCGTCAAACGCTTCATTTCCACCCACATGATCCCTGTCGGCATGCGTGTTGAGCAGCATCAGGGGAAGATCCGTTACCTGCCGCGCGGCATCCCGGACCGGCAGGCCGCTCATCCCGGTATCAATGATCAGTGCCTTTTCATTTCCCGCCAGAATAAAAATCCGCACGCCATTGTCATCCAGAACCCATGTGTTCTCATATAGTTTCATCGGCTGATTCTGCATTGTTTAGCCCTCTTTCCCTGACATATCTGATCGCTTCAGTCACCTCATTGAAACAGTTGGAATTCTTGATTTCTTCCGATGCCAGATCATCATGAATATTGAAACGGATTACCGGAGTATAGGTAATCATCACCGTTTCCTGACGGAAAAAAGTGCAGATATCCCTGGCTATTTCATAAACCGTTTTTATGCGGATCCCGATAAACGTGACCAGAAGCGTATTTTCATCCACCCAGCTGCCGTCATCGTGAAAATAACCGCCTTCAATCACATTGAGGGAAAAAGGTGCGCGATAGTTTTTGCAGACTTCTTTCAGGATTGATTTGTATTTCTCTATTTCAAAGCGCTGTTCGTGGCTGTCCTTGTCACGAAGGCCGACATAGATTCTTGCTTCCAGCATATTTCTCTCTCCCTCTGTTATAATCCGGGATTTAATCCCGCTTCGCTGTCCTCAATGATCATCAGCCTCCCACTCAGCCAGCAGATTATAGACTCCGTCCTGGGATAATACGCCGCGCTTCAGGCCGGCCGGCAGTAATCCGGCTTCATCTGCTTCATAATCTTTCCGCCATTCACCCGAACTGTAATAATCTTCCAGCAGCGAAAGCTTCCTCTTAAGGCCGCAAGAATCCGCTCTCTCATGAACAGCCGCCCGCAGTTCATCATAGATCTGCTCAAAGAAAGCAACCCGCTTTTCAATATTCTTATAATCGTTCAGGGGACTGTTTTCCGCTTCCAGGATATCCACGACAGCAACATCTGCCGGCAGCCAGTTCACCTGTCTCAGACTGTCTGTGCGCATCCATTTTGCCGCTTCATGCTCCAGCAGAGTCAGATGCTCATTTTTCAGACTGCACCGGTAGCAGGCCATCGACAGGTGAAATTCCGGATAATCATATTCCACTGTGGTAATGTATTCATCAACAGTGATGTCTGCATCCAGTTCCTCACGAATTTCCCGGATCAGAGCTTCCTCCGGAGTCTCTCCGTCTTCGATTTTTCCTCCGGGGAACTCCCACCAGTCTTTATAGGCTCCGTATCCCCGCTGCGTTGCGAAAACAAGCCCGTCCTTCCGGATCACAGCTGCCGCAACTCTTACTCTCTTCCTGTCATTTTCCATGCTCTCTTGTCCCCTGCTTTTCCTGTCGCTCCCCGGTTCTCCGCCCCGGCTGTTTTCAGCTGTTCTGCAAGTTCCTCCCCTGCTTATTCAGCTGTTCTGCAAGTTCCGCCAAGGCTGTTTCATCCTGTTCCTTTTGTACCCTGCCTCATTTCTTCAGGGCTGCGCTCAGAGAATTGGGTATGCCGCGCGGTCCGCGGACAGCATAAATCCCATATTCTTCCTTGAGAACATCAAAGGTGAAGCGGTCCGACGCGTAGCGCTTCTGCAGTCTGAGATTGATCACATCCACATATTCCGCGCCGGACAGGCCCATTCTGTATTTCTGTACGCTCATCAGCAGAGCGAACCACTTTTTGTTATCCGTATGCCGGAAAACCGCATTGTCATCATATCGCCGCCAGGGATATTCCGGCAGCACCTTATATTTCTTTCCGATATACTCCAAAACGCTCTGCCGGTCCATTGAGTTTCCTCCGTCCGCATCTGCTGTTTATTCTCATAAAAATGGCCTTTGTCCGGTTTAGGGAAACGCTGATTTATTCTGACTGACAACTTTTGATGTCGTAAAAACAGCGTTTCCCTATAGAATCTTTGAGCGCCTAATGCGCTCAAAGCCCCTGGCTGAGCATCTCATTATATCTCGCGTTCGCTTCTTCGCTGGCCTTCTTCTCTCTCCAGGCCGCGATCTCGCTGCAGATCGCCAGCATCTCATCGACCAGCAGTTCTTCACTCTTCGGTTTCACATGAACCAGGTAAGAAATCATCCGCTCCATCGCCTTCGGACTGCCGAGATTTTTTGCTACAGCGATTCCCAGATCCTCACGGAATCCGAGCCTGACGATCGTCTCTACCAGCCTGTCTTTTGTACGGATCCATTCCCTGTCTGCCAAAGCTTCCTTCCTTTCTCTCCCTGAAGTCCATAATATACAGCGCTTTTATCATAACACACTTTTCCGCGGCAGATGTGAAGAACCGTGCCTGACTGCAATCTACCAAAACTTTTTCGATGAGGTCCGAAAAGCAGCGGGGGCTGCCGCAGCCTAAGCTGCGGCAGCCCTCTGTTTGTTTCCCCGCAGTCCCATGACTTTCCCTCATGGCTTTGCTGCGCGGAAATGATCCGTATTCATGATGCATTTAAAGCCGGCGCTTATCTGTCTTTAAATAAGCCCATCACGATCGCTACGATATTCCAGACAGATCCGAGAATCTGCCACGCCAGAGCCAGCAGTAAAACGACGGAGCCTATCGTTGCAGCAGTTTCCATAATCATGCCTCCTGTTTCTCTCTGATTCGGTCACCGGTCTGAATATCAAACAGGTGCGTCTTCTCTTCTCTGACTTCCAGTTTAATGATATCGCCTCTCTTATAGCGTTTCTCATCCTCTGTGATGAGCATCAGCAGAACATCTCCGACATGGATACCGATTCTTCTCTCATCACCAAGGTTTTCAAAGGTCGCGATCTCTTCCGGCGTTCCGTCGGAATCAGGTCCGCCGATCAAAACGTCCATGGGACGAACGCCCATCTTGCAGCGGAAGCCGTCCTGTACCACGCTGTAATACCTCTTCGGAACCGCGATCTGCAGATTACTGTCCTTGAAGGTAAAGAAGAATTTGCCGTCGATTTTCGCGATCGTCGTTTCGAGGATATTCATCGGAGGTTCTCCGATGAAGGAGGCTACGAATTCATTGACCGGATCATCATAGACTTCCGTGGGCGTTCCGAACTGCTGCAGCACGCCGAAATTGATGATCGCGATCTTGTCCGCCAGAGACATGGCCTCCAGCTGATCGTGGGTAACATAGATCGTCGTACATCTGATCTTATTAATCAGGCGCTTGATCTCGACACGCATCGCCTGGCGGGCTTTTCCGTCAAGGTGGGAGAGCGGCTC
>CAMOXX010000162.1 GCA_946629475.1 uncultured Blautia sp.
GCTTCCTTCGCCGCCTCGGCCATTCCCTTCGAAAGCTCTCCCACACAGATCAGAAGATCAAGCCCGCAGGATGCGGCATGGCGGCCCACCTCCCGGTGCATCTCAGCCTCATCCTTTCCCAGCTCGCCCATATCGCCGAGCACGGCGGCAACTCTCCCGTCCGCATCCTTCAGTATATCCAGGGAGCCCTTCATCGAAGCAGGGCTTGCATTGTAGCAGTCATCCACCACCAGATAATCCGGCGTTTCGATCATGCGGAACCTGCCGCTGATCGTCTCGATGCTCTCGATTCCCCTGCGGATCTCCTCTGCCGTCAGGCCGTAGATACTGCCGACCGATGCCGCTGCCAGCGCGTTGTAAACATTGTGAATCCCCGGAACCGGAATATGCACGAAAAAGCTCTCATCCCCCAGATGGATCCTGCAGTCGGTTCCCCTGAGGCCGCGGCTCACTATCTCATCGGCATATACCGGATGATCCTTGGAAAGGCCGTAAAACAGCGGCCGGATTCCATGAACATCGTCTACCCGGCACAGCTTGTCGTCATCCCCGTTCAGCACAATGTGGCCGCCCGGGCGGATAAAATCGAACATCTCCGTCTTTGCGCGGAACACCCCGTCCCTGTCCCCCAGGAATTCGAGGTGGCAGGTTCCGATGTTGGTGATGACACCGGTGTCCGGCCGCGCAATCGCCGCCAGGCGGCTCATCTCCCCGAAATCACTGATTCCCATCTCCAGGACGGCAATCTCATGCTCGTCCCGCAGCCGGAATATCGTCAGCGGGAGTCCCAGCTCATTGTTGAAATTCCCGAGTGTTTTCAGGGTATTGTATTTTTCCTTCAGGACCGAAGCGACAGCCTCCTTCGTGCTGGTCTTTCCGACGGACCCCGATATCCCGACAACAGGGATCGAAAGCTGTGAGAGGTAAAATGCCGCAATATCCTTGACTGCCTGCAGGGAGGATTCCACATGGATACACGGTTCTCCTGTCTCCTCCGGGCTCTTCTCCGTCAGGGTGATCAGTGCTCCGGCCTCCCTTACCTGGGGAATAAAGCTGTGTCCGTCAACGCGTTCTCCCACAATCGGGACATACAGGCAGCCCGGCTCAGCCTTCCGGCTGTCCGTTGTAACGGACGTTATCTCCTTCTGCAGAATCCCGGGATCGCCGAAGAACGTTCCGGAGGCTGCACGCGTGATATTTTCAATCGTCAGATTCTTCATCGTACCTCCTCATTGATACACGGATCAGTTCCTCACACAGATCGGCAAACGACATCCCCAGCACCGCCGCCTCCTGCGGAATCAGGCTGGTGGGCGTCATCCCGGGCAGGGTGTTGGCCTCCAGGCAGAACATGTCTCCATTGTCCTTCATCATAAAGTCCAGCCTGCAGTATGCCTCCATCTGCAGTGCCCGCGCGCCAGCCTCGGCAATCTGCTGCATCTTTTTGGTCAGCTCCTGCGGAATTTTCGCCGGGCAGGTCTCGATCGTCGAGCCCGGTTTGTATTTATTGACGTAATCGTAAAAGCCGGACAGCGGCTGGATCTCGATGACCGGATAGGCCTTTCCGTCCACCACGGCGACGGAAAACTCCCTGCCGTCGATATACTCCTCTACAACAACCCGGCCCTCATATTCAAACGCCGCATCCAGGGCTTTTTCATACTCCTCCTGATCATGCGCGATATAGACACCGACGCTGGAGCCTCCGCAGCAGGTTTTCACCACTACGGGGAATTCCAGTCCCAGGCGGATCAGGTCATTCTCCCGGCGTTCCTGTACCATCGAGCATCCCTTCGGAACGGGAACATGATTCATCGCAAACATCTGCTTGGTAATATTCTTGTCCATCGCCATGGCGCTGCTCAGGTATCCTGTCCCGGTATACCGGATGCCCATCAGGTCAAACGCCGCCTGCACCCGGCCGTCCTCACCGTTTGCGCCGTGCAGTCCAAGGAACACAATGTCCGACATTGCGCACAGCTCCAGGACATTCGGGCCGAAAAAGCTGCGCCTCTCCCTTCTGATTTCAGAAATCCGGCTGTCAAACCCCTTCATGTAGGCTGCCGCCGCTTCCACATCATATTCTTCCGGAAAAGCATCGTAGGGATCATAGTCCTCGATCCCGCAGAAGATGTCTACCAGAACGGCCCTCTCCCCCTTGCTCCGGAGCGCCCTGCAGATTTCTGTCCCCGAAACAATGGAAATTGCCCGCTCGGTGCTGGTTCCTCCAGCCAGGACAACTATATTCATATCGTCACCATATCCTTCCTTCATCGTATATAATCACCGGGATACCCTCTTCGGCATTCATAAAAATCGCCGCCATCTCATCGGTCGGTGCCAGAACACTGCCGTCGGTTCCTTCCCAGAAATAAACTTCCCCGCCGAATTCGGTGCGCCATGGCGCGTCACAGATCGAAAGGCCGTTGCTGCATTTGATCAGATAGTTCACCTGACGTTCCATTCCATCCTCAAACACACCGGCATTCAGATTTTTTTCTGCCAGGTAGAAGAGTCCCGTCGGCGTAATCATATCCGCATTGTGCGGGGTTCCGCTGATGATTCTGGTATCCACAACCGGCTTTCCGTCATCATAGCAGACCATTCTCTGATTCATCAGATCGATCTCCAGATAGGTCATGCCGATGTCATTGGCGCTGCTCCGGCTGCCGGCACTCTGTGAATATACCGGCACTCTGACATCCACCGTTCCTGCTTCGATCGCTTTAATCAGTTCCCGCGTCTCCTGATCTGTGTCGAGTATCCACCCGTAATCAGAGTCCTTGATTTCGATAGTCCGGTCATCATATGTTACAAAGGTCCGGGCATTTCCCACCGTGTTGTACTTTTCACCCAGCGCTGTTATATAGGCGCGCACCTTCTCTTCATCCAGGTGTATGCTTCCATCTTCTTCCGTCTGCAGCCATTCTTTTATATCCGGCCACGACAGTTTTTCGGTCCGGTCGCCGAAATCGTAGGTGATCAGCACGTTTTTGTAGTTTTCAAGCCTTTGGAGGCTCTCCGTAATCGCAGGGCTGTCCGCCGTGACGGACGGTACAAGATAGCAGCCCTCAGCCTCCAGATTCACCTCGTCCTTCCGCGCCAGCACAGCATCCCGGATTACGGCCCGGGCCTTATCGCGGTCAAGCGCGTTCCCGGTCACTTCGGGGACTACCGTGAATGTATCGTCATCTTCTATCACGATATGCGCGTCTGACGGGTATGTGGTATTGACCTCCTGCATGCAGTCCAGGCTGTCCACAGTCCATGACAAAAGGGCATCCGAGATACTGGTCTTTTTTTCTGCCGTAAACGTTTTTTTGTCTGAAAGATGGGTAAACCAGGCCGCAATGTCCTGGTTTACCAAAAGCTTTTCTACTGTCCCGTCCGGGTCGTAGCTCATATCGATCTCTTTTGCGGTGACCGCCTCACGGCCGTGATACATCGTGTCGACCGCGAGCGCGTAGGATTTGATCTCCCTGTCAATCAGCTTTTCGGCATCCTCCCTCGTCATATACGAGCAGTCCAGTCCATTGATCGATGTACCGGGAAAAAAGTGATACTTAAAAAACAGTCTTCCTGCAATGTAGCCTCCCGCCGTCAGGAACAGAAGGCACAAAATCAGAGTCAGGGCAACTTTTCTTCCTGTTCTCATATCAATCCTTTATTCTTCGAGCAGTTTTTCCACGCTCGCCTTTTTCACGCAGATCACGAACACCTGGGCAGCCTTTTCAAGCTCCTGCAGTGTCGGGAAGGTCGGGGCAATCCGGATGTTGCGGTCACGAGGATCAATCCCGTAGGGGAAGGTGGCGCCCGCGTCCGTCATGATTACGCCGGCCTCCTTCGCAAGGGCAACGATCCTCTTCGCGCAGCCGTCTATCGCGTCAAAGGAGATAAAGTATCCGCCGTAGGGCTTGGTCCACTCGCCGATTCCGAGCCCTCCGATCTCTGTTGACAGAACGTTCTCGATCAGCTCGAATTTCGGGCGGATCAGGCTGGCATGCCTGCGCATATGCTCATGAACACCGTCAAGGTTCTTGAAAAACCTCACATGGCGGAGCTGGTTCAGCTTATCATGGCCGATCGTCTGGATCCTCATATATTTGCGGAAATCATCCAGGTTTGCACGGGATGCGGCGACAGCTGCGATGCCGGAACCCGGAAAGCTGATCTTCGATGTGGATGTAAATTTGTACACGATATCAGGGTTGCCCGCCTTGCGGCACTCCTCAAGAATTTCAAGCAGAAAATCCTGATGATAGTCGTACAGATGATGCACGCTGTAGGCATTGTCCCAGTAAATGCGGAAATCCGGAGCCGCAGGTTTCAGCCTTGCAAAGCGCTCACAGGTTTCGCGTGAGTAGGTGATGCCCTGAGGATTCGAATACTTCGGAACGCACCAGATTCCCTTGATGGCCTCGTCGGAGGATACATATTCCTCCACCATGTCCATATCGGGGCCTGTCTTTGTCATCGGCACGTTGATCATTTCGATGCCGAAAAATTCCGTGATCTTGAAATGTCTGTCATATCCCGGAACCGGGCACAGGAATTTCACCTTGTCCAGCTTGCACCAGGGAGTATGCCCCATGACTCCGTGTGTCATGGAACGGGCAATCGAGTCGAACATGACATTCAGGCTTGAGTTCCCATAGATAATGATGTCGTCCGGCTCCACCTCGGATATTGCGCCAAGCAGGCGCTTCGCCTCGGGAATTCCGTCGATCACGCCATAGTTCCGGCAGTCCACGCCCGTCTCGCATGTCAGGTCGGCATCGCCGTGCAGCACATCCATCATTCCCATTGAAATATCCAGCTGATCCGTTGCCGGCTTTCCCCGGGACATGTCGAGGCTGAGCCCCTGCGCTTTGATCTCTTCATACTGCCTGTCCAGCTCTGCCTTGAGGGATTTCAGTTCTTCACGGTTTAATTCAGCATATGGTTTCATCTTGTGTCACTCCTTTAGTGGTTTACAGCGTATCGCATAATCATACGGGCTCTGCGGCATGTGTTTCGCCCTGTTGACAGATACACTGATTTCAACTGTGCGCAATTCATTCCTACCAGTATACATAATCATCAGGAAAAGCACAAGTGGAAAGTGCAGGCTATTCTGCCTTCCAGCCCCGGTTTTTCTTACTTTTCCCAGCGTCCCGAGGCCCCGCAGGGCAGAATCAGGGCGTTTTCCCTGACCGGCAGGCCGATCTCATCGGAGATCACATGTCCGCCGCGGCCCTTGAGAGCCAGGCTCAGCATGTAAGTCAGCACGGCACTCTGAAGCCCCGTCGTATAGGAATTGACGAGGAAGAACAGAGGGGATTCACTGAGGAGCAGCGCTGCGCGGCAGATCAGGGGGTAAACCGATTCCTCGATCTTCCAGATCTCGCCCTTCGGTCCCCGCCCGTAGGAGGGTGGGTCCATAATCACCGCGTCATAGTGATTTCCTCTGCGGATCTCGCGCTCCACAAACTTTGCGCAGTCATCCACCAGCCACCGTATCGGTGCTTCCGAAAGCCCGGACGCCGCCGCATTCTCCTTCGCCCAGGTCACCATGCCTTTTGACGCGTCGACATGGGTTACCGAGGCCCCTGCTGCCGCAGCGGCAATCGTCGCGCCTCCTGTATACGCAAAAAGATTCAGGACCTTCACCGGTCGACCTGCATCCCTGATCAGGCCCGAAAACCATTCCCAATTGGCGGCCTGCTCCGGAAAAAGCCCGGTATGCTTGAAGCTGAAGGGCTTCAGGTGAAAGGTGAGCCTGCCGTTCCCGCCATTCCGGGATGCCTCTTCTTTCCCCGATCCAAGGCTCTTCAGATCGTAATGTATCTCCCACTGCTCGGGAAGGTCAAAGAATTCCCACTCTCCTCCCCCGCGGGAGCTTCTGTGATAATGGCCGTTCTTCTTTTTCCATCCTCTCGCCTCCCTGGGCGTATCCCAGATCACCTGGGGGTCCGGGCGCACCAGGATATAGTCTCCCCAGCGTTCCAGCTTTTCGCCCCTGGACGTGTCCAGCACTTCATATTCCTTCCAGCCATCCGCAATCCACATGTCCTGTATCCCTCCACATTATCTTTCTGTTCTGCAGTATAGTGGATATTTGCGGAGGTTGCAATATATCTATTGAAAGGATATAATAAAAAAAACACACCGGTGAGATGGAACCGATGCTGATGCGGGAGGTATTCATATGGAAAAGAAAGATAACGAAGAAGAGCGTCCATACACTCTGACGGCGGCCTACGACCGTACCCTGTGCGGCACCTGCCAGTGCGCGACATGCTATTCGCAGGAGTTCTGCGACCGGTGCAGGAGCTGTGTGGAGCAGTCAAGGTTTTTGAAAAGATGCAATAGGTATGAGGGGGCGTTTAATTATTGAATGGGAGATTGTCCCAAACTCTTACGACACGGGGTTTCGTGCT
>CAMOXX010000163.1 GCA_946629475.1 uncultured Blautia sp.
CCTGTGCCGAAGTCAGTGATGACATATGCCGGATCGGAAGACTCTTTGTTCTCGCGGAGAACGCCGAGGCGCTTCACGTTTTTGACCCAGCCGGATGCCTCATCGAACTCTCCGTTCGGGATCATCAGCTCGTTGACGTCCGTACCTTCTGTCGGATGCAGTTCGATCGTCGCCTCAAAAGCCACTTCGTTCATGCCAAGGTTCATTTCCTTCACCGGCTCGAACGCCTGCTCATCCTCAGTGTTGTAGACCTTATCAACTGTCACCTTCACATCATCGATCTTATCGCCAAACGCCTCTTCAAAAATATCCGCAACGCCTGCCTCGATCTGGATCTTTGCCTCTGTCAGATTGTCCTTCAGCGGCATGTTGCTTCCCGCCGTTCCGACTTCATCTTTCTTGGAATTGAGCGCTGCAGCCTTTTCTTCGACAGCTTCTTCCACCGCGGCTGCTTCTTCCTTCGGTGCTTCCGCTCTGGCGCCGCATGCGACAACACAGGAAATCATCATTGCAATTATTACTCCGATAAACAGTTTCTTTTTCATATCAGGATACCTCCATATTTTGCCTATTTAATATCAATACGTTCTCGTCCAGGCGTTTCCGTCGTAATCCAGAAGCATATTGTAGTTATACATTCCGAATGCCGTGACAATCTCGTCATTCTGGTTCAGCGCGACCAGCGATCCGTCATCAGCGATAACATAAGTGAAATAGTGGCCTACATTCGGCTCGTCAGAGTAAACAACATACATCGTTCCGTTGTCGAAAATCTCAACGGTCGCATCCAGGTTCTCGACTCTGGTGTTCCAGCCACCCACATAAGGGCTCTTCGGTGCTGCCGCGTGTGCGGTGACCGAGAACATTGCCGCGATCAGCAATACTGCGATGACCATTGCCGTCAGTTTATTTTTCATGTTCATCATTGTCAGTGCCATTTCCTTATCCTCTTTTCTGCAAATTGTTTTGCTTTGTTCTGTCCTTTGTTTTCAGCGCCTGTTTTCTTTTGTTTCAGCGCTTTCTCTCTTGATCTGAACAGAGGATAGCAAATGATTTATCACACATATGTCACATATAATGACTCCTGATTTCACGGAGGATCCTCACGCCTCGTTCAATTGAATATTCATCGTCCGGGAAAATGTCTTTCGCTTCCATCAGTCTCCGAACTGCATTCTCCGGATCCAATGTGTGATAGGCATAGTAATTCTCGTGCATTTCCTTTACATTACAGATTTTGTATACCGCCTTACTGGTATAATCACAGGTGTATACCCAGTATCTGTAAATGTATCCGATCCAGAACAACTCATCCCCGGAAAAGCGCACTTTTCCGTATTGGCTGATCCCATATTGTTCATCCAGCGCGGAGAATGCATCCTGTGCATCCGTAGGTCTGTCTGCAAAACCCGGCTGATCCATCCGGGCGGCATAATCCGAATACATATATCTGCGCACAAAAACGGCAGAACTTGTCCCATATTCTTCTGCGGATTTTTCGAATATTTTCCCCTGCAGCTCACATAGAAGCCGTCCGTCTTTATCCAATTCTTTCATAGCAGTTCGTCTATGTATTTCCCCTTTCCTCTGTATTTAATCCTGGCCGCACGCACTTTATCATCTGCTGCTCTCAGATCAGAACTTCTTGTCGATACATAATCGTGTTTTTCCGGAAGACACAGATAACATCTCTCTAATACTTCCGCGCATTTTGCCGCTTTTTCTGTTTTCAACACATACTGCATGCCAAGTTCTGTCGCAGCCAGTGCATGCCTGCACTGTTCATCTGTTATCTCCCCATCAATAAAGCTGTCGATGATCTGGTACATCCGGTTATCCGCAATAGGAGCAATGATATAATCTGCTTCCTGTGCCTTCTTACAGATCTGATTCAACCGGTCTTTACTGATCCGTCCTGACAGTCTTCCTCTGAAACATGCCACATTAAGCATCCATTCCGTGTTCACTGAAAAGACTGCTTTTGCAAGATGCCTTTCATGAAATTTAATGGCATAAACACAGGATGATTCGAAGTTGGATACAAACAATGCGGCCTGACGGAAGGTTTCTCCCATATAGAACCCCTGGCCAAAATCGTTATTATTTCTTGATGCATCAGTCCGGACTTCTCCGTCAATGATGGACTTGGCTCCATGAAAAAGCAGCACCTCGCCATCATTAAGTTCTTCTCTGTAAAACTGCTCTTTTATCTTGTTCAGTCTGACTGCATTTCGATAGGCAGATGCATAGAATTTCTCCAGACTATCCGCAGTCGGTACAGTCTGCATATTCTCCCAATGGTTAATGGCTGCAATTCCTACTCCTATTTCCTCAGCGAGTTCAGTCTGCGTAAGATTTCGTATTTCCCGCAGCAGTCTGCAATCTTCACTGATCCGAAATTGATTATTCATGAAACCTCCACTGTATACAAAAGCAAAACTTGTTTTTATCATAAGATAAAAACAAGTTTTGTGTCAATCCATATGCAAATCCAGATTCATCAGGTAAAAAGGGGCGCGGCCTCTTTTCAACAGATCAGAAAAATACCGCTCACCCCTCCTCTCAGCAGAGCTTCCGCCCGGCCTCCGCTGCTGCCGCGAAGGGACCCGGAATGGTGCGGGCCGCACGGGCATCTCCGAAGTAATCGGCGGAGAAGGTGATGGGGGTGCCGTCCGGATTCTCATAGAATTCTTCCGGCTCGAAGGCCATACCGAGAGTCTTGGTGCTGATCACGCGGACGGCCGCAGCGGGCAGATTCTCATAGAGATTGCCGGTCAGATACCAGCCGGCCTGCTCCGCCTCTGCGTTTTCACGATATTCCACACCGACACAGACTTCTCGGCTGTCTTTGACGGCATTGATTTCCTTTACACAGGAAGCGGCGCCATTGCAGTACAGGTTTCCTTCGACCCAGACCGGCAGGTATTCATAGTAGCGGTCAGTGTAGGGGTTATCCGCGCCCATACCGCACGGTCCCTCAAACATCTTCTTCCATTCCGCTTCGGTCGGATACTCATCGAAGGCTGACGTGCCCGCGTCAAAATTCATATCGTCCCACATGCTGTGGCTCTGTTTTCCGCGTTCGCTCAGCTCCTTCTTGACCGGATCCAGATCCCGCTTCTGCAGGATAATGTTGTTGTAAAACCGGTCATCGCCGTGGAGAATGCTCATGAAGCCCACAACGCGGGTTCCGTGAATTTCATGATATGGCGTATAGCGGACAGAAGGTCTGTTTTCACTGCCGTTGTCCGTCCCGGTTCCGACAGCGGCAAAAGATCCCGTGATCAGGTTATGCACCACGGCGACGCCCTGCGTGCACAGCTTCAGAGCGCGGTCGGACAGAAGGAAATTGTTGTCGATCAGTGTCGGGCCGTGGGAAACTTCGATGAAAATATCTTCGCCGGTGGCGGCGATCAGTGCGCGCCTGGATTCATCATCCAGATCCGCGAGCGGAATCGGCACGCAGTTATCATGGAAAAGATTTCCTGTCACTCTCGTTCCCTGTGCCTGCCAGTCCAGCCACAGGCCGCGTGTACAATGATGAATGTGGTTTCTGCGGAAAATAACGTCGATGGCGGCGTGCATTTTGATGCCGCCGATCTCGGCGCCGGCCAGATTCTTCTTCACGTTGATGTGATGGATGTGGTTGTCTTCTATCAGGGAGAAGACACCGCCCAGATGGCCGACGATGCCGGTCTGGCCGCAGTCGTGAATATGGCACCGGCGCACAATGTGGGAGCCGATGTGTTCTTTATCCCATCCTTCATAGGACGCCTGCAGAATGCATTCCCGCTCCGTCTGGGTTCCGTCCTTGTATTTCCACTCCAGCCACCTGTTATCATTGTTCGGCTGCAGATATTTGCCCAGGGAAATACCGGAGCATTTGGACTCGTAAACCTCACAGTCCTCGATGATCCATCCCTTGGACCAGTGCGGTCCGATCATGCCGTCCTGATAGGCTGTGGGCGGAGCCCACTGTGTCGCCGCCTCCCGCACGGTAAAGCCGGAAAGTGTGATATAGGAAATGCCTTCCGCCGCGGGGAGGAAGCAGTCCTGCCGCACGGAGATCTCCACGTCCTCTTCGTTGGGATCCAGTCCCTGGAAATTCGCATAGAAGACTGTCTCGTCCTTCTCCTCATCCTGCTCAACATACCAGACATGGCAGGAAAACGCGCTGTCCCAGGACGCGCGATAAGGCACGGGGTTCTTCACTGCTTCCAGTGAAGTGACCTCATACATGGATTTGTGATTCAGGAAAACATCACCGGTATGCGCGATGAAGCCGGCCATGAACCAGTCGCCGGAAACCATTGTGGTGTAGGGATTGTAGTCTCCGAACAGACTGTTTGAAATCCGTGTTGTGTACACCTGCTCCGCTCCCTCCAGCTTCTGCCAGATTTTGACAGGCTCGGCACCGGTGATCACCGCTTTCAGCGGCTCCACGGAGTGATAGACAATCCGGTTTTCAGGCGTTCCGCCGTGCTTCGGATTTACGTATTCACGGTAAATGCCGGGAAAAACCAGCACCTCATCTCCGGCGACGGCCAGATCCGCTGCCGCCTGAATGGTTTTGAACGGATATTCCCGGGAGCCGTCTCCTGCACGGCTGACGGAGGCATCTACATAGTATTTCATGGAAAGCTCCTTTCGAAATATCGAACTTGAATGTGGGTTAACCTGATTATCTGCTCATCGCACAATCATCTTAATCCTATCCACTGAACCTCTTAAAATCAAGAAAAACTCTTTCGTCCGTCTGGGTAGTTTCCTGGGATTATTTCCTGGGACTTTTTCTGAGTTGTTTTCCGGAATTGTTTCCCGGGTTGTTTCGCGAATTGTACTGTCTGATTCTTCCGATATGTCTGATGAGACAGTACTGCCTTCTGGATTGTACTGTCAGATTCGAGTAGCAGACTTGAAAAGTCGGTACAAACGATAGCTAAAAGCAAGAAAGAAGGCGCATCTCATGAGATACGCCTTCTTGTAGAAATAGTCTTATTGCCCGGACTTCATTAGCCCCACTCAGCCGCGTTGTCTTCGATCTGTGCGGCGGTGCCGCCGGGCTTGACGACATCGGCCTTCAGTGCGCCGTCCACGGCATCAATGCGAATGGTGTCGCCCTGCTGGACTTCATCCTGCAGGATGAGTCTGGCGGAGAGCGTCTCCACGTGCTTCTGGATGTAGCGCTTTAACGGTCTTGCACCGAAGCTGGGATCATAGGCTGCGTCCGCGACGAAGGTCTTCGCCTCCGGGGTCAGCTCGATCCGGATGCTGCGCTCGGCAAGCCGCTTGTTCAGGTCAGCGATGATCAGGTCAATGATGCCGGCGATGTTGCTCTTGGAGAGCGGCTTGAAGAGAATGATCTCATCCAGCCGATTCAGGAACTCCGGACGGAAGTGCGCGCGAAGCATGTTGTTAACCAGCTCCTGCGTCTCCTCGGAAATTTCCTCGACCTCGTCATGTACAGAACCTGCAGCCTCGTGTTCACTGCGATCCTCAAGGTCGGCCAGGATCTCCTGCGCGCCGATGTTGGAGGTCATGATCAGGATGGTGTTCTTGAAATCCACGGTTCGCCCCTGCGAATCGGTGATGCGGCCGTCATCCAGTACCTGCAGCAGTACGTTGAACACATCGGGGTGTGCTTTCTCGATCTCGTCGAAGAGCACGACCGCGTACGGTTTTCTGCGGACTGCCTCGGTCAGCTGGCCGCCTTCTTCGTAGCCGACGTATCCGGGCGGCGCTCCGATCAGTCTGGACACGGAGTATTTCTCCATGTACTCGGACATGTCGATCCGGACCATGTTCTTCTCGTCATCAAAAAGTGCCTGTGCCAGTGCTTTGGCCAGCTCGGTCTTACCGACACCGGTGGGACCCAGGAACAGGAAGGAACCGATCGGCTTGGAGGGATCCTTGATGCCTGCCTTGCTGCGCATGATGGCTTCCGAAACCTTGGTCACCGCCTCGTCCTGACCGATGACCCGCTTATGCAGCTCGTCGTCCAGGTGCAGTGTCTTGTTCCGCTCCGACTCGGTCAGCTTGCTGACCGGAATGCCTGTCCAGCGCGAAATAATCTTTGCGATTTCTTCTTCCGTCACCTGCTCCTGCACCAGGGAAAGATCGTCATCCGCCAGATCCTCCTCCAGTTCCTGCAGCTCCTTCTGAAGCTGCGGCATCTTGCCATAGAGCAGTTCGGAAGCTTTATTCAGATCGCCGCTCTGCTGTGCCATCTCGATCTGACCCTTGGTGGTCTCGATCTCCTCACGCAGCTGCGAGCGCTTGTCTACCTTGGCCTTCTCGTTCTGCCATCTCGCCTGACCATTATCGAAGCGCTCCTGCAAATCAGCCAGTTCTTTCTTCAGCTCCTC
>CAMOXX010000164.1 GCA_946629475.1 uncultured Blautia sp.
AAGCAGAAGGAGTATGCCGCGGGAGTCACCGAAATCTACCGGAAATACCTGGATCTCATCGAAGCAGATGGTTTCCGGCGCGAAAATTATCACGTATCGGAGGAAGACCGCCGGCGCTTAAACGAACTGTTCAGCCGTGGTGGATCCTGCACCGGTTACTATCAGAGCTATCATGGAAAGAACATGATTGACTTTTACGGCTCCAAAAAGACAGGAGAAATCAGCGTCACCATCGAGGAGCCGAAAGAGAAGATCAGCGGAAAGCTGACCCTTGCTGCCGGAGAGCCTGTCACACTTAGCCTTCGGTGCAGGGAAACAGCCGTTACTATGCAGGGAGATGCTCCCGAGCCGGCTTCGGGCAGGCCGGTGACGAAGGAGGACGTTCTGTCAAAGCTTTCGCGCCTCGGTGGGACGGTTTTTGAGTGGGAGAATCTGGATATCGAAATCGAAGACGGCCTTTTTCTGCCCATGAAAGAGCTGAACGAGCTCCGTCGGAACGCGGTCGCGGAGCTTTATAATGCAGTCGCGGCCGGGTATGGCCGCAGCGATCGAAAGCCGCGGCACTCTCTGGAGAACGCGGATGCGTATAAAACCCCGGAAACAGAGAAAACCCCAGCTACAGAGAGCCACCCGAAAACAGAGAACCTCCAGGAAACAGAGAAACCTGCGCCAACAGAGAAAACCCCGTCTGCAGAACCTCATCCATCTCAGCGGATGAACCTCTCCGCATCCTGTGAGGACGAAAAAACAGCGGAGCTCCTTCTAAATGAAGAGGATCTATGCAGACTCTATATTCCGCTCCGCATTTTTGATCATGTGCTTGCCCGGAAAAAAGAGCTGGAAGCCGCCGGAAGGTACGCCGGAAAAACCGCTCCTTCCCTGTTCATCGCACTTCCGATGATTTCGCGAAGAGCACCGGAGGATCTCATCGAGGTTCTTCAGGATGCCCTGCACAAGGGCGCTTCCGGATTCCTTGTGCGCGATCCGGAGATGCTGTTCACCCTGTGTGCCGCCGGCCTTTCCGGGTGCACGGTTTGCGACGCGTCGATCTACACCTGGAACGATGAGGCTTCCGCCTTCTTAAAGGGACTCGGCATTCTGCAGAATACGGTTCCGCTGGAGCTGAATGAAGGGGAGATCCGGCACCGTGATAACGCGGAATCCGAGATGCTGGTTTACGGATATCTTCCGCTGATGATTTCTTCACAGTGCGTGAGGAGCAACTGCTCCGGGGGAAAATCCGGAATGTCCTGCACCGGCTGCAGGGACAGAGCTCTTCTGGCCGACAGGCTCGGAAACCGGTTCCCGGTCCAGTGCGAATGCACTCCCTGGAAAGGGGAGGATACAGAAAAGAACACGGCATGCTATAATATTATCTACAACAGCCTGCCGTTCGGCCTGCCGGATGAGAGCAGAAAGGTTTCTGACTGCGGCATCCGTTCTGTACGGCTCTCGTTTACCGTCGAGAAACCGGAGGAAGCCCTGCGGACCTTCCGGGAATACCGGGGAATTTATCTTTACGGCAAAGCCCCGGAACAGGCGGGAAAGGTTACAAAAGGGCATTTTAAAAGAGGAGCCTTGTAATTTATGCTCAATGTGATTGTGGAATTATCCAAATATGTGATATTGACGCTCATGGTGGTATACACCTTTTACTGCTTCTTTCTTGTGAGGAGGCAGAACGAGGAAGAACGGAAAATATCCATCCTGAAGCAGATCATGCTGATCTTCTTTATGGATTTTACCGCCTTTGCCGTCCTGTACCTGAAGATGCGGGATCCGAGGGTAATCCGGTTTTACATCGCGATGATGGTGTTTTTCGCGGCAATCCAGATTCTGTACCGCATCTTTTACCGCAGCGTTTCCATGCTCCTGCTCAACAACATGTGCATGCTCCTGAGCGTCGGGTTTATCATGTTGTGCAGGCTGGACATCGATTCTGCCGAAAAGCAGCTGATGATCGCATGCGGAGGAAGCGCAGTCAGCCTGCTGATTCCGATTCTGATCAAAAAGATGCGGTTTTTAAGAAGACTCACCTGGCTTTACGCAGGCCTGGGCGTGGTGCTTTTGGGCGCCGTCTTTGTCCTGGCAAGATCCAGCTACGGTGCCAAGCTTACCCTGATGGGAATACAGCCCTCCGAGGTGATTAAAATCACGTTTGTTTTCTTCATGGCTGCGTATCTGAGCAGGTCCGCCTCGTTCAAAAGGATTGCTGTCGCCACGGTGGTTGCGGCCCTGCACGTGTTTATCCTGGTGGCTTCGAGGGACCTTGGAAGCGCATTCATCTTTTTTGTGACCTACGTGGTGATGGTCTATGTATCCACCAAAAAAATCGCGTACATGGGGGCCGGCTTTCTGGGAGGCGCGGTGGCTTCTGTCGCCGCCTATTACCTGTTCGGCCATGTAAGGCAGAGAATCAGTGCCTGGAAGGATCCGATGGCCGTCTACGAGGACGAAGGCTACCAGATCGTCCAGTCCCTGTTCGCAATCGGAACAGGCAGCTGGTTCGGCATGGGGCTCTGCCAGGGCTCGCCCGAAAAGATCCCGGTCGTGAAAAATGACTTTATCTTCAGCGCGATCTGTGAGGAGCTGGGCTGCATTTTCGGGATCTGCCTGATTCTGGTATGCATGAGCTTTTTCCTGATGATCGTCAATATCTCACTGAAGATCAAAAATCCTTTCTACAAGCTGATCGCTCTGGGCCTTGGCACGGAGTACGCCGTGCAGGTGTTCCTGACGATCGGCGGAGTAACCAAGTTCATCCCGATGACCGGCGTCACGCTGCCTCTGGTGAGCTACGGCGGCACATCGTTGATGAGCACACTGATTGTTCTTGCGATTATTCAGGGACTGTATATTCTGAGGGAAGATGAGGATGAAGAAATTGAAAGACTACGGAGAGAGGCCGGCCGCCGGACAAGGCAGGGAGATCCCTCCGGGCCAGGAGCCGGTCCGTTCCGGTAAAAAAAGGAGACATTCCAGGAACCGGGAATACTCTATCATCTCATGGATGTTCGTCCTGATGTTCGGGGCACTCGCTGCCTATGTGGTTTACTTTAACCTCGAGGTGGCGGATTCTTTTATCAGCAGCCCGTACAACACGCGGCAGGACACCTTCTCCGACAGAGTTGTGCGGGGCAGGCTGCTGTCGTCCGAGGGGGAAGTACTGGCGAGGACCGATGTCTATGACGGAGGCACGGAGGAGAGGGTGTATCCCTACTCCAACATCTTTGCCCACGTGGTCGGCTTTGCCTCCAACGGAAAAAGCGGGCTCGAGTCCGAGGCGAATTTCCAGCTTCTGACATCCCACCAGTTTTTTCTGGATCAGCTGAAAAACGAACTGATGGGCCGGAAAAACCAGGGGGATGATGTGGTGACGAGCCTTAGCGCAAGGCTTCAGCTGACCGCCTACA
Source organism: uncultured Blautia sp. (assembly GCA_946629475.1). GTDB lineage: Bacteria > Bacillota > Clostridia > Lachnospirales > Lachnospiraceae > Blautia_A. Next base: position 3,414 of record CAMOXX010000164.1, read on the forward strand.
ATGCCCTCGGGGACCGCCGGGGAGCCGTCATCGCCATGGAGCCTTCGACGGGAAGAATCCTTGCCATGGTGAGCAAGCCGGACTTTGACCCGAACACGATCGCCTACAACTGGAATTACGTGATCGCGGACGAGAATGACAGCTCCCTCCTGAACCGCGCGACCAACGGCGCGTATCCGCCGGGCTCCACCTTCAAACTGGTGACAGCCCTGGACTATTTCCGCCAGCACGGCACGCTGGAAGGATACACCTACCTGTGTGAAGGGACAATCACCCGGCAGGAGCACACGATTCACTGCTATGCCAATACAGTCCATGGCAGCGAAAACTTTTACACGGCATTCGCAAGCTCCTGCAACTGCGCGTTCGCGGATATCGGCGTGGCGCTCGGAGGCGCGAGCCTGAAAACCACGGCCGAGGACCTGCTCTTCAACAAGAGCCTGCCGTTTGCCACATACAAGACCAGCACATTTGACCTAAACGCGGCTTCACCGATTCCGCTCGTCATGCAGACGGCGATCGGGCAGGGGAACACGCTGGTTTCCCCTGCACATATGGCGCTGATCACCTGCGCGGTAGCGAACGGAGGAACGATCATGAAGCCCACCCTTGTCGACCGGGTGGTGAGCCCGGACGGCCAGACGGTATCCACGACAAAGCCGACCGGCGCAGGCAGGCTCTTCAGCGCGGAGGAGGCATCCGTGCTCCAGGGGCTCATGAAAGCGGTTGTCGACTACGGTACGGCTTCGGCTTTGTCAGGCCGGTATTATTCGGTCGCCGGAAAGACCGGCTCGGCCGAATTTAATGAGCAGGGGCAGAGCCATTCCTGGTTCATCGGATACTCAGGCGTGGATTCTCCCGACCTGGTGGTTTCCATCATCGTGGAAAACGGGGGAACCGGGAGCGAATCTGCCGTGCCGATTGCGGCTCAGCTCTTCGATACTTATTATTCCGGACTGTAATTCACAGTTGCTAACCTTTCCAAAAAGAGTTATACTATAGCTCAGGCAACACACGCATTACAGGAGGAATTGCAGATGATTGAAGCAACGAGCTGTGGCGGTGTGGTAATTCATCGAGGTAAGATTCTGGCACTGTACAAATCTTACAAAAACCGTTATGAAGGATGGGTTCTGCCGAAGGGAACGGTAGAAGCAGGAGAGACCCATGAGGAAACGGCACTGCGTGAAGTGCACGAGGAGACTGGTGTGCGCGCAACCATTATGAAATATATCGGGAAAAGCCAGTACAATTTTACCGTGCCTGAGGATATGGTCACGAAGGAAGTGCACTGGTACCTGATGGCGGCAGATAATTATCATAGCAGACCTCAGAGAGAAGAATACTTTGTCGATTCGGGATATTACAAATATCACGAGGTGTACCATCTGCTTCGTTTTTCGAACGAAAAGCAGATTGTGGAAAAAGCGTATCAGGAGTATGTCGAGCTCCGGAATGCCGGCAAATGGCCGGGCAGCCGGAGGTACTGAACCGGAATCCGGACAGAAAGGATGATTGCGATTTGCTGAGATGGCTGAAGAGATATTACGTTGGCAAGGGAATCAAAGGATCTGTCAGAATTCAGTCAGAGATCAATTCCGGTAAACCCGTGACAGGAATCTGGCTTGTCACCCTGTCGGATCACCCGGACAATATCCTCGAGATCATTCCGGCTGTCGTCCTTGCGCAAAAACAGATTTATGATACCTGCCCGGTAATCGCGGGCATGGCATCCAGCAAGCAGGACGCAATACGGATGGTACAGAGGATCATCGAAAAGGTGTACAAGAAGACAGGGGGCTTTGATGCCGCAGAGTATCTGCTTTCCAGCAGAAATTAAGTAAGCTGATGCTGACAAATAATGCTCTGCCGGGATTAAAGCTTAAGGTTCAGAACAGGGGACAGTATGCTGCATTTTTTATGGCTAATTTTGAAGATTATTCTTGCAATCATCGGAGTCGTTCTTGCCCTGGTTCTTGCCATCCTGCTGCTGATTCTTTTCTGCCCTGTAAGGTATGAGGCTGCGGCGCTGAAGGCGGAGGAGACGAATATCAGGGATACGTTCGTGACGGCAAAGGTGAGCTGGCTTTTCCGGGGAATTTCCGCCCGGTTTGTGCTGGAGGAACGAAAAAAACAGTTTTCGATCCGGTTGTTCGGGATTTCGCTGGACAGGCTGCTTAATAAAGGCGGGAAAAAGACCAAAAAGAAGAAGCCGGAAAAAGAGGCGGGAGCGTCATCCGCGTCAGTAAAAGAACAGGAGCCAGGCACGGCAGGCGGAGAGTCCGGGACGCAGGAAATACCGGGAGAAACGATTCCGGAAGGACAGGAGCTGATACAGGACCAGCCAGCCGAAACATCTGCGGAAGCGCAGGAACAGCTGTCAGACCAGCCGGCCGAAACGTCTGCAGAACCGCATACAGACCAGGATACACCGGCGGATCTCCCGGAGGAGGATTCTTCCGGGAAAAACCAGGAGAGCGGCGAATCACCGGATCACGAGACCGCTTCTTCCGAAGAGAAGGGCAGTTTCTTTGAAAGAATTGCCGGCCGGATCGGGGAAACCTTCGAAAAGCTCGGCCGTTTGAAACAGAAGGCCGAATGGTGGACCGACTTCATCACGGACGAGCGGACGGGCTTCGCGCTCAGCTGTGTCCTGGGCGAAGTAAAAAAGATCTTTGCGCACGTTCTTCCGCGCAGGTTTTACGGGCGCATGTCCTTCGGCTTTGAGGATCCGTCCATCACGGGCAGAATCCTTGCCGCTGCGGGGGCGACGATCCCGTTCCACAAAAACAGCGTCGAGCTGCACCCGAGCTTTGAAGAAAAGAATATGCTGGATGCCGACGTGGGGCTGAAAGGCAGGATCTATGGGATCCGGTTCGCGGCATCGGCGGTCCGTATACTGTTAAACAGAGATGTATGGTTTGTGATAAAAACAATGAAACATAAGG
>CAMOXX010000165.1 GCA_946629475.1 uncultured Blautia sp.
CGAAGCCCGCAGCGCCCCCTCCCCATACCCCTCCCCCCACTGGGCACGCTGGCCGCTGTTCTTCATGACAGTATCCGACAGGGGCTGTGAAACTGCTGGTGTTGCTTCACAGCCCCTGTTGTCATACTGCATAATACTTGATACGCATTCAGTGAGATATGCGCAAAAAACTATGCAAATCGCCTCCTGCGATAGATTTTTGCCTGACTCATCACGTTTTTGGCGGGCTCAGCAGCGAGTGCCTCGTCCTTTTCTGAAATGTTACTCGTATTCTTTGTTGTTGGCACAAGGAACATTCCCGGTGGTACCCACAGCAGTTGCCTCGGGAGCTCTTTCGACTGCGTCCGGCTCTCAGCCTTCCAGTCCGATGATGCTTTCAGCTGCATCCGGCTCTCAGCTTTCGACGCCGGTGGTGCTTTCAGCTGCATCCGGTTCTGCGCTTTCGAGGCCGGCGGCGCTTTCGACTGCATCCGGTTCTGCGCTTTTGAGGCCGGTGGTGTTTTCGGCAGCTGGCTCTGCATTTTCGTCAGTGCCGGTTTCTGTTATTCTGGAGGCCTCGTTTTTCTGGTTTTCCTGGTCGGGCAGTATCAGATCCTCCAGGTTCTCCGGAATCTCGATTCCTTTCTGGGCTGCGCGGAGAATCTTCATAAACTCTTTGCCGGTGATGGTCTCTTTGCGGATCAGATAATCCGCGATCGCGTCCATCTCTTTCCTGTGTTCGCTGAGAAGGCGCTTCGCCTCCGCATAGGAAGCATGCAGCAGCTGCATCACCTCATGGTCCACCTCGGTCGCTGTATCATCACCGCAGTTCAGAACTGTGTTACCGGTGAGGTACTGGTTCTCCTGCGTTGCAAGCCCCATAAGACCGAAGCGCTCTGACATGCCGTACTGCGTAATCATCGCTCGGGCCACCCTGGTTGCCTGCTCTATATCGTTTGCCGCCCCGGTTGTAACCGTGTCGAACACGATCTCCTCCGCCGCGCGGCCTCCCAGGTAGCCGACCAGCATAGCCTCCAGCTCCTTCTGGGTATTCAGATATTTTTCTTCCTCCGGGACCTGCATGACATAGCCGAGCGCTCCCATGGTACGCGGAACGATCGTGATCTTCTGAACCGGTTCGGCATCCTTCTGGAGCGCGTTGACAAGCGCGTGGCCGACCTCATGGTACGAGACAATTCGCCTCTCCTCCGGGCTCAGGATGCGGTCCTTCTTTTCTTTTCCGACCAGGACTACCTCGACGGATTCAAAGAGATCCTTCTGGCTCACAGCCTTCCGGCCGTCTTTTACCGCCAGGATCGCCGCCTCATTGATCATGTTGGCCAGGTCTGATCCTACCGCTCCCGATGTGGCCAGAGCGATCTCATCAAAGTCAACCGTCTCATCGAGGCATACATTTTTTGCATGGACCTTCAGGATCTCGACCCTGCCTTTCAGGTCCGGCCTGTCCACGATCACACGGCGGTCAAACCTGCCCGGACGCAGAAGCGCCGGGTCCAGAACCTCCGGACGGTTGGTCGCCGCGAGAATCAGAAGTCCCTTGGAAGTGTCAAAACCGTCCATCTCCGCAAGGAGCTGGTTCAATGTCTGCTCTCTCTCATCATTTCCGCCTCCCCAACGGGAATCACGGCTTTTTCCGATCGCATCGATCTCATCGATGAACACTATGCAGGGCGCGTTCTTTTTGGCCTCCTCAAAAAGGTCTCGCACACGGGACGCGCCGACGCCGACAAACATCTCGACAAACTCCGATCCGGAAAGCGAAAAGAACGGGCAGTGCGCCTCTCCGGCAACGGCTTTTGCCAGAAGCGTCTTTCCGGTTCCCGGAGGGCCTACGAGCAGGGCGCCCTTCGGAAGCTTGGCGCCGATCGTCGTATATTTTCCAGGATTGTGAAGAAAGTCCACAACCTCCTGCAGGGATTCCTTCGCTTCATCCTGACCGGCCACATCCTGGAATGTCACACCGGTTTCCTTTTGAATATAGGCTTTTGCCCGGCTTTTCCCGACTCCCAGCATACCGCCGCCGCTCTTGTTGATTCTCCGCATGAACAGCATCATCATGCCGAACAGCAGCAGAGTCGGAAGGAGAATACTGAGTACCGTTCCGATGAATTCTCCAAGAAGATCCTGGGCTTTCGCCTTAAAGATGATCCCGGTACCGGACAGCCGCTTTGTCAGGGCGGTCGCATCCTCCATCGCCGTCACAAAGTATGTAACATCCTGGTAGAGTGAATTCTGGGATTTCGGCTTAATGACAATCGTATCGGCCTGAAGAGTGACTTCGCGAATCTCGTCCTTTTTGATCATGTCGATAAACTTGTCATATGTAATCTCACTGGAGTTGTCCTTCAGCACATTCGTGAACAACGCCAGACAGCTGATCGTCACCAGCAGGCAGATCAGGAGCGCAAGCAGGGACTGGCGGTTGTTTGTACCCCTGTTTCCGCCGCCTTTGTTGTTATTATCTGGATAATGATCCGAGTTTTTGTTCATACATGCTCCTCCTGTCAATTCTTTCTTATTATAAAGACAAACCGTGGATAAATCAACAACAATAGAAGACCATTTTTTAAAAAAGAAGCATGGATACATCGAATAGGATATGTTACAATGGATGCGAATGGTAACTGTAAAGAACAGGGTGAAGCGCAAAACAGTCCCAATGAAGCACTATCACTGATATCATGGACAGCGCAGCAGCCGGATAAGGAGGCAGCCATGGCAGATACACAGGGAAGAGACAGAAGGGTATCCTCGGGCGGTACCGGTCTGCATAAACGCGGATCAGGCTTAAATACCGGCCCGGTCGGAAAAGCGGACGGCTATTCCGGGCGTACGGGAAGCAGTTCAGGCGGAAGGTCTTCAGGCGGAAGCGGACGTCCATCCGGCGGGGGAGGAAGGCCATCCGGCGGCGGACGTCCATCCGGCGGAGGCGGCATGAACCCGATCGTCCTGATCATCGTGATCGCGGTTGCCCTCCTCGGCGGAGGCGGCGGTCTCGGTGCCCTGCTTGGAGGCGGATCATCCGGAAGCTCCGGTTCAGGCTCTTCCTCCTATACATCATCCGGGAGCAGCTCCTCCGGGCATTCGTCCTACAGCACCGGCAGCGGGTCTTCCCTTTACGGAAATTATAATACGGGCATCACCGATTCGCTGTTCGATCTCCTTGGATCCGGCTCCGGTTCAGGCGGCTACGGATCCGGCGGTTACGGCTCTTCCGGCGGCTATGGATCCGGCAGCTACGGATCTTCCGGCAGCTACAGTTCTTCCGGTTCCGGCAGCACCGGTTCCTCGGGAATACTGGGCAGTCTCCTTTCCTCTCTCGGTTCCAGCAGTACTCAGACCCTGACCGGAACATACTCCGGCTGGGAGGAGACAGGTACCACAGGAACACTGAATACGAATGTGTCACCGGAAGCTTCCAAAAAGTACACAAAAATCCTCGGCGGCGGAAAGGACACCGTCACCGTCATGGTATATCTGTGCGGCACCGATCTCGAATCAAAAAACTCCATGGCCACTTCAGACATCGTGGAGATGACCAAGGCAAAGCTTTCAAATAAAGTAAATGTGATCCTTTACACCGGCGGCTGCACAAAATGGAAGAACAATATCATCAGCTCCCGGACCAACCAGATTTATCAGGTGAAGGACGGCTCCATCAAGTGCCTTGTCTCCGACGACGGGGACCGTACGATGACCGACCCGGAGACTCTGACCCGCTTTATCAAATGGTGCAAAAAGAACTTCCCGGCCAACCGCAATGAGCTGATCTTCTGGGATCACGGCGGCGGCTCCGTGAGCGGCTATGGTTATGACCAGAAGCACGCCCGGGCAGGCTCCATGAGCCTTCCGAAAATCAAGAGCGCCGTCAAAAATTCCGGCATGACCTTCGATTTTATCGGCTTTGACGCCTGCCTCATGGCTACGGCCGAGACCGCCCTGGCCCTCTCCGATTCGGCAGATTACCTTCTTGCCTCAGAAGAAACCGAGCCGGGAACAGGCTGGTACTATACCAACTGGCTGACAGACCTGTCATCCAATACCTCCCTGCCGACCACCGAACTCGGCAAAAAGATTATCGACGATTTCGTTGATGTGAGCGCCCGCCAGGCCAGAGGCCAGTCCACAACGCTCTCGCTTGTTGATCTCTCCGAGCTGAAGGAAACCTTCCCGGAAAGCTTTTCGGATTTTGCCGACGGGCTGAACGATCTTCTGGACAGCAAAAACTACACAACGATCGCCACCGCGCGCAAAAAAACCCGCGAGTTCGCGCGTTCCTCCAAAATCAACCAGTATGACCTTGTCCATCTTGCGAAAAATCTTGGCACGGACGAAGGAAAGCAGCTGTCCGACACGATTCTGAGCGCGGTAAAATACAACCGCACCAGCTCCGACATGACCAACTCGTACGGACTGGCAGTGTATTTCCCCAGCCAGAGCAAGTACACCGATACAATGGCAGCGACCTACAAAGCCCTGGATCTCAGCAGCAGCTATTCGTCAAGCTTCCGCAAGATCGCGGCTGTCCAGGACGCAGGCCAGGCTGTATCCGGCGGTTCCCACGGACTGGGCGATCTGTTCGGCAGTGTCTCCGGATCTTCTTCCGGCGGCAGCCTGTTTGACATGTATGGAAGCAGCCTGTTCGGCTCCGGCGGCTCTTCGGGCGATGTCATGATGGATATGCTTGGGACCCTGTTCTCCGGACGTTCACTCCCTGCAGGCGAAACGGCAGATTACATCGAGGACAGCGGATATACAGAGAGTGATCTCGCGGATATGCTGTCCGGCAATCTCTTCAATGCTGACAATCTGAGCTGGAAGCTTGAATCCGGAAAATATACCATGCAGCTTTCCATGCCCCAGTGGAGCCTGGTGGACCACCTGGAGCGGAATATCTTTTATGATGACGGCGAGGGATATATCGACCTCGGCCTTGACAACGCCTATTCCATCTCGGAGGACGGGACTCTGACCGCTGATGCCGACCGGTACTGGATCTCCATCGATGAGCATCCGGTCGCCTACTATCACGTATCGACGACCATCACCGAAGAAGGAAAAACGGTAATCGGGCGGGTGCCCTGCTATCTGAATGACGACAGGTGCAATCTGATTCTTATTTTCGATCAGGATCATCCGTACGGATATGTTGCCGGTGCTTCCTTCGACTACATCAACGGCGAAACCGAAACCGTGCCGAAGGCAATGACAGCCCTGACCGAAGGCGACGTGATTGATTTTGTGTGCGACTACTACACCTATGATCAGGAGTATGAGAACACCTACCTGCTTGACCGAATGGTAGTAAACGGCGAGCCGGAAATCACCGATACCTATATCGGAGATGACCCCTGCTTTGTATCCTACCTGTTCACTGACATCTACGGTCAGGAATACTGGAGCGATCCGGTATGGATCCCGTAACAGAACACAGGAATCCAGATATCAAAAAACACACAGATCCAAACACATATCACATGGAAGGACATAAACACTATGAAAATCGGGTTTGATAATGACAAATATCTGAAGATGCAGTCCGAGCACATCCGTGAGAGAATTGGAAAATTCGGAAACAAGCTCTATCTCGAATTCGGAGGAAAGCTTTTTGACGACTACCATGCATCACGGGTTCTTCCCGGATTTGAGCCTGACAGTAAGCTCCGCATGCTGATGCAGCTTTCCGACCAGGCAGAGATCGTGATCGTCGTGAGTGCTGCCGATATCGATAAGAACAAAGTCCGCGGCGATCTGGGGATCAGCTATGGAAAGGATGTTCTTCGGCTTCGAAAGGAGTTCACGGACCGCGGGCTGTATGTAGGGAGTGTCTGCATCACACAGTATACCGGGCAGGAAAGCGCGGATACCTTCCGCAAATATCTGGAAAAGCTCGGCATCCGTGTTTATATCCACTATGTCATTCCGGGATATCCCAGCAACACAAAGCTGATTGTCAGTGATGAAGGCTATGGGAAGAATGAGTATATCGAAACAACCCGCCCGCTTGTTGTGATTACAGCGCCCGGACCGGGAAGCGGAAAAATGGCCACCTGCCTGTCGCAGGTGTACCATGAGTACAAGCGCGGCATCACCGCCGGCTATGCCAAATTCGAGACCTTCCCGATCTGGAACATTCCGCTGAAGCACCCGGTCAACCTGGCCTACGAAGCCGCCACTGCCGACCTGAATGATGTCAATATGATCGATCCCTTCCATCTGGAAGCCTATGGCGAAACCACCGTGAACTACAACCGCGATGTCGAGATTTTCCCGGTGCTTCAGGCCATGTTCGAGAAAATCATCGGAGAAAGTCCCTACAAGTCTCCCACCGACATGGGCGTAAATATGG
>CAMOXX010000166.1 GCA_946629475.1 uncultured Blautia sp.
CCTTGACTCAAAAAAGAACGCTTCCGGGCTTTAATATCTGGAAACGTTCTTTTATATTGTCCTGACCTCTTAAATCGAAGAAATCAGCGTGCCCGGGGGGAGGGTGGGGTCCGGGGAGGGCGCCGCGTGCCGGTGGCACGCGTTTGGCGCCGACCGCAGCGGAGCGGAGACCGCGGGCTTCGCAACTCCGAGTGCGTTCCCTCCCCGCATAAATAAGCATGAACACCCGTTCATAAGAGCGTCTGAGATTCCTCTCACTTCCTCTTAATCGCCTTCTTATCCACGATCACCTTATCCAGATGCCAGATATCCTCCACATACTCCTCAATCGTCCTGTCTGATGTAAACTTCCCGCTGCATGCCGTATTCAGAAGCGCCATGCGTGCCCATCTTCTCTCATCCCTGTAAGCTTCCTCAACCCGCCTCTGCGCATCGGCGTAGGAACGGAAATCCGCAAGGATAAAGTAGCGGTCAGCGCGGTCGCTGTTCTTCTTAGTAAGCAGAGAGTCGTACAGATCCCGGAAGAGCTCCGTATCGGCGCTGAACGTACCGTTGATGAGCTCCATCAGCACCTGCCGCACTTCCCAGTCTGTATTGAAAATCACGTTCGGGTCATACCCGCCGTTGTTTTCATAATTGATAACCTGGTCGGATGAAAGGCCGAAGATAAAGGCATTCTCCTCGCCGACCTCTTCCACGATTTCAACATTGGCCCCGTCCATGGTTCCGAGGGTCGGCGCACCGTTCAGCATAAACTTCATGTTGCCGGTTCCCGATGCCTCCTTGCTGGCCGTGGAGATCTGCTCGGAAACATCCGCCGCTGCAAAAATTATCTCCGCATTCGATACGCGGTAATTTTCAATGAAGACGACCTTCAGCTTTCCGTGGATGGAAAGATCATTGTTGACCACATCCGCTACCGAGTTGATCAGCTTGATGATCTTCTTTGCGGTATGGTATCCGGCCGAAGCTTTCGCGCCAAAGATGAATGTTCTGGGATAGAGATCCATCTCCGGGTGCTTTTTGATCTGGTCATAGAGATAGATTACATGCAGAATGTTGAGCAGCTGACGCTTGTACTCATGCAGTCTCTTCACCTGTACATCGAAAATCGAGTGCGGGTCGATCTCCACACCATTGTGCTCCAGAATGTATTTTGCAAGGCGCTCCTTGTTCTGGTACTTGATGTTCATGAACTCCTGAAGAGCCTTCTCATCATCCGCATAGACCGTCAGCTTTTTCAGCTGGGACAGATCAGTGATCCAGTCCGGCCCGATATGCGAGGTGATCCATTTTGAGAGAAGCGGGTTGCCGTGAAGCAGGAAACGTCTCTGGGTGATGCCGTTGGTCTTGTTGTTGAATTTTTCCGGCATCATCTCATAAAAGTCGCGCAGCTCCTGATTCTTCAGGATCTCCGTGTGAAGCCTTGCAACACCGTTTACGGAATATCCGGCAACGATCGCGAGGTGGGCCATCTTGACCTGTCCGTCGTAGATGATGGCCATTTTCTTGATCTTTTCATAATTTCCGGGATATTTCTCCTGGATCTCGATGATAAACCGGCGGTTGATCTCCTCGATGATCTGGTAAACTCTGGGCAGAAGGCGCGAGAACAGGTCGATCGGCCATTTCTCCAGCGCTTCGGACATAATGGTGTGGTTGGTATACGCCACGCACTTTGTCGTGACATCCCAGGCCTGATCCCACCCAAGGCCTTCCTCATCAATCAGGATACGCATCAGCTCCGCCACTGCGACGGTCGGATGCGTGTCATTCATCTGGAAGACAACCTTCTCGTAAAGCTTTGTGATATCATCGTGGTGCTTTTTATATTTTTCAATCGCAGTCTGCAGGGAAGCAGAGACAAAGAAATACTGCTGTTTCAGTCTCAGCTCTTTGCCGGCATAGTGGTTGTCGTTCGGGTACAGGACGTTTACAAGGTTTGTCGCAAGGTTCTCCTGCTCCACCGCTTTCTTGTAATCGCCTTTGTCGAAGGAATCCAGGCCGAAATCAACGATCGGTTCCGCATCCCAGATCCGGAGTGTGTTGACGACCTTGTTCTTGTATCCGACGATCGGCATGTCATACGGGATCGCGCGGACTGCGGTGTATCCCTCATGGATAAAATTGTTCTCACCTTTCGAAGCATCGTACTCAACGCGGACATAACCGCCAAAATGTACTTCCTTGGCATATTCCGGGCGCTTCAGTTCAAAGGGATAGCCGTTCTTCAGCCAGTTGTCCGGCACCTCTGTCTGGAACCCGTTTTCGATTTTCTGCTTGAACATGCCATAGTGATAGCGGATGCCGCAGCCGTAAGCACTGTAGTTGAGGGTAGCGAGGGAATCCAGGAAGCAGGCTGCAAGCCTTCCGAGGCCGCCGTTGCCGAGAGCCGGATCCGGCTCCTGATCCTCGAGCGCATTGATATCAAGCCCGAGCTCCTTGAGAGCTTCTCCAACCTCTTCATAGGCGCCAAGGTTGATCAGGTTGTTTCCCAGAGCACGGCCCATCAGGAACTCCATCGACATATAGTATACGGTTTTCGGATCCTGCTCGTCATAGGCATTCTGCGTATCCAGCCAGTTGTCGATAATGACATCCTTCACGGTGTAGCTGACTGCCTGGAACAGCTGCTCCTGGGTGGCCTCCTCCAGTTTCTTTCTGTAAAGGAATTTAACATTCTCCTTGACACTCTTTTTGAATGTTTCCTTTTTGAACTGCTTGTCTATCATACATTTACCTCCTGAACCTTCTCTACCCCGAGGGTAACCTTCTCCTTGTTGATGCTCCACTCTTTCGTATATCCTTCTGCCTTTCCGCAGACTATCCGGTCAGCCAGGACATCCCTCGTGATCACTTCTTCATTCTCCTGCATGATCCCGGCAATCCTGTCGTTATCCTTCACATAAACTGCTATGCGGTCCATCACCTCAAATCCGGCTTCCTTCCGCATAGTCTGAATCTTGCTGATGATCTCCCGGACGAAGCCCTCCGTGATGAGTTCCGGAGTGAGCTGAGTATCCAGAACGACCGATATCCCGGCGTTGCTCTCCGTCACATAGCGCTCGGACTGCTTTGTCTCGATCAGGAGATCCTCAAGCAGAAGCTCCGCCTTTGTCCCCTCGATCTCAAGAGTGAGCATCCCTTTCTCACGGATCGAAGCCATCGCTGCCGCACCGTCAAGAGATGCCAGGGCATTTCGGATCCCGTTCACCAGCTTTCCGAACTTGCGTCCGACTGTGCGAAGCTGAGGCTTGATGCTGTAAGAGACAAACTGCTCCACGTCATCAGTAAAGTCAACCTTTTTCACATTCAGCTCATCTGCAATAATGTCCGTAAACCAGCCGCTCATATCCCTGTCAGCCTTGACATACATATGTCCGATCGGCTGACGGTTCTTGATATTCGCCGTGTTGCGGGCAGCTCTTCCGAGCACGACAATATCAAGGAGCTCCTTCATATCATCCTCAAGACTGCGGTCGATCCACTCCTCCCGCACCTTCGGGAAATCGCACAGATGGATGCTCTCCGGGGCTGTTTCATCAATGCTGCGCACCAGGTTCTGGTAGATTTCCTCTGTCATGAACGGAATCATGGGAGCCGCAGCCTTGCTGATTTCAACCAGAGCGGTATAAAGGGTCATGTAAGCGTTGATCTTATCCTGCGAAGTACCTTTCGCCCAGAAACGCTCACGGCTTCTTCTGACATACCAGTTGCTCATCTCATCGACAAATTCCTGAAGAGCTCTTGCCGCCTCCGGAACCTTGTATCCATTCAGATCCTCGTCTACTGCGCGGATCGTTGAATGCAGCCTGGAAATCAGCCACTTGTCCATCATCGACAGCTGATCATAGCTGAGAGAATACTGAGACGCGTCAAATTGGTCAATATTCGCGTACAGCACAAAGAACGCATAGGTGTTCCAGAGTGTGCTCATGAATTTGCGCTGTCCTTCCACAACTGCCTTCCCGTGGAAACGGTTCGGAAGCCATGGAGCGCTGTTGATATAGAAATACCAGCGGATGGCATCAGCGCCGTATGTTTCAAGCGCTTCAAACGGATCTACGGCATTCCCCTTGGATTTGCTCATCTTCTGCCCGTTCTCATCCTGAACATGGCCGAGGACAATCACGTTCTCATACGGAGCCTTGTTGAACAGAAGGGTAGATTCCGCCAGCAGGGAGTAGAACCATCCGCGGGTCTGATCTACAGCCTCCGAAATAAACTGGGCCGGGAACTGCTCTTCAAACACTTCCTGATTTTCAAACGGATAATGATGCTGGGCAAACGGCATCGCTCCGGAATCGAACCAGCAGTCGATCACTTCAGGAACCCTGTGCATTGTTTTTCCGCACTCCGGACAGGGAATCGTAATTTCATCGATGTACGGCCTGTGCAGCTCTACGCTCTTAGCTCTTTCATCCCCGCTGAGTTCATACAGCTCGCTCCGGGAGCCGATCGAGTGCATATGTCCGCAGGACGGGCACTCCCAGATATTGAGCGGGGTTCCCCAGTAACGGTTCCTCGAAATTCCCCAGTCCTGTACATTCTCGAGCCAGTCGCCGAACCGTCCTTTTCCGATACTCTCGGGAATCCAGTTGATAGTGTTATTGTTCCGGATCAGATCGTCCTTCACAGCTGTCATTTTAATGAACCAGCTCTCGCGGGCGTAGTAGAGCAGCGGGGTGTCGCATCTCCAGCAATAGGGATAATCATGCTCAAATTTCGGCGCCTCAAAAAGAAGGCCGCGGGACGCCAGCTCCTTCAGTACCTCCGGATCGGCGCTCACAATACCCTCGCTCAGTTCCTTTTCAGATGGCTTGGCGCGCATTCCCGCAAAAGGAGTCTCCTCCGTCATAAAGCCCTTGCTGTCGACAAAACGTACGAAGGGCATATTGTATTCCCGGCATACACGGTTATCATCCTCACCGAATGCCGGTGCGATATGGACAATACCGGTACCATCAGACATTGTGACATAGTTGTCGCACACTACAAAGAAAGCCTTTTTCCCCTGCGCTTTCACAGCTTCACCCGCACAGGCGTAGAGAGGCTCATATTCCTTATATTCCAGTTCCTTCCCGGTATACTTTTCCAGGATTTCGTACGCAGGCACATCCTCTGATCCGAGCTTTCCAAGCACCTGATCAAGCAGCGCCTCCGCCATATAGTAAGTATATCCGTCGGCCGCCTTCACTTTGCAGTAGCTGTCCTGCGGATTTACGCAGAGAGCCAGGTTGGAGGCAAGCGTCCAGGGTGTGGTGGTCCATGCAAGGAAATACGCATCCTCATCCTTCACCCGGAAACGAACGATCGCAGACCGCTCCTTCACGGTATGATACCCCTGCGCAACCTCCTGGGAAGAGAGCGGGGTCCCGCACCTTGGACAATACGGAACGATTTTGAATCCCTTATACAGCAGACCTTTTTTCCAGATTTCGGAGAGAGCCCACCATTCCGATTCAATATAATCGTCCTCATATGTTACATAAGGATGCTCCATATCTGCCCAGAAGCCGACTGTAGAGGAAAAGTCTTCCCACATGCCTTTGTATTTCCAGACGCTCTCCTTGCACTGTTTGATAAAGGGCTCCATCCCGTAGGCTTCAATCTGCTCTTTGCCGTCCAGGCCGAGCTTTTTCTCCACCTCGATCTCCACGGGAAGTCCGTGCGTATCCCATCCGGCCTTTCTCGGAACCATATTTCCCTTCATCGTACGGTAGCGCGGAATCATATCCTTGATGACTCGGGTCAGGACATGACCGATATGCGGCTTTCCGTTGGCAGTGGGCGGTCCGTCATAAAATGTATAGGTCGGACCATCTTTCCGGTTTTCCATACTCTTTTCGAAGATATGGTTGTCCTTCCAGAACTTTTCCACCTCTTTTTCACGCTCAACAAAGTTGAGGTCTGTGTCAACTTTCCGGTACACTGATTTACCTCCTTTGGTCTTCTGCCAGAAAAAAGGCGCCCGTCCTCAAACAGGACGAACGCCCGGGTTCGCTGTACTACATTATTACAAAATACAGGTATTTGCTGCCAAACCATAATCCCCATTTATGCGGAAAACGTAACTGCCCGCAAACCCGGCTTATTTTCGTCTCGTTGCATTATATGGGTATTGTGGTAATCTGTCAAGTTTTTTATTTATTT
>CAMOXX010000167.1 GCA_946629475.1 uncultured Blautia sp.
GATGGCAGTCCATTTCACAGGATAAGGCAAAAGAAATGATGGCGCTGGATGGCGGGCAAATCATTGTGGATGTCCGCAGACAGGATGAATATGATGCGGGTCATATCCCGGGTGCGGTTCTGATTCCGAATGAAAGCATCGGTGCTGAACAGCCTGAGGAACTTCCCGACCTTGACCAGATGATCCTGATCTATTGCCGGAGCGGAAACCGCTCAAAGCAGGCTGCCCAGAAGCTGGCAGATATGGGATACAGGAACGTATATGAGTTCGGCGGAATCAATACTTGGGACGGCGGGATTGAAACAAAGGCGTCTGCAGCACCGGCTGCAGGCGCGAAAGAATGGGATATGTCCATCTCTCCGGAAATTACAGATGAAATCCTGGCGACTTTTGACAGAGCTGTGGATGGCCTCACGGGTGTAAACTATACTCCGGTTGCAGTCCTGGGCGTGATGGATGATACATACTGCATCCTTTGTAAAGCAACTGTGCTTTATCCGAATGCGAAACCGTATAACGTGCTGTTGTATGTGAACGAGAATGGAATCCAGAATATTTATGAGCTGTGGATTGAGGAGCATGCTGTAAAAGAGAAATCTGATGATGGAACATCAAACTGCGCATGACATACTCCCCGGACTGAAGTCCGAGGCTTCCTGGGAAGCGACGGAATCCGGGAATTGCGCGATCAACGAAAAAACGCTGCAGGCAGTGTCTTACAATGTCTCCTGCAATGGACAATGGCCGGCTTAGACAGCTGTGCGCAAAAGAAAAAGGATAGTGTAATGAAAACTCGATCGTTAAAACGGTTCAGCCTGTGTTTCTTTATTATCCTGTTGAGAATATGTATGCTTCCCATTCCGGTAAGCGCAGAGAAACAGATTGTTCTGTCGTCTTTTGAAGAGCTAAAGGAAGTGTGCGCCGGCACTTCGAAAGATTCAGGATCTGTCCTTTGTACTTCGGCCGAATTTGTGATCTCGGAAGATTTCGAGATTCCATCCTATATGAGCATCACGTTCCGGAACTTTACGGTTCCGGAGGGGGTAACGCTGACGGTAATGGAGCAGACAGAGATCAAAACGTACGGGTTCACAGTCCGGGGCAATCTCATTAATCGGGGAAAGATCGTACAGAAGGATCTGTCGGAGGAATGGGCAGATGAAGAGGTCGATATTACAGCTCATATTCCCGGTCATGTTGAAAACAAAGGAGAAATGATCCTTACTGACGTCTTTGGAACAAGAAATATAAGTCGTTTCGGCGGAAAATTAGTCATGTATGAATCCGAATCATACAGGGAGAAGCTTGGAATTGCCAGCGGGGCCGATGATCCGACACCTGCAATTGAGATGATAAACACACCTTCACCCGCTCCCGCTCCGTCGGAAAAGGGCACAGCTCATAGAATATTTGACATTCTGGAGAATGTTATCCCCAGGCTGGCGTTTTTCCTGGTATTGATATGTTTCTTTTCCGTTGTAAAAGTTGGAATTACCTCTGCTCGCAAGGAAAAACAAAGGAACCAGGGGACTGCCTATAATCAGTCCATCCGAAATGAACCTGATCGGAAAACAGCGCCAGACCTGTTATATGCTTCCTCAGGGGAAGATCATTTCCAGAGGGATAAAAGAAAGCGAATTGAACAGCTTGATGATTGGCTTAAGAACGGATTGATCGATCGAAAGGAGTACAATGAATTGAAGCGCAGATACCGGGAAGATCGGTAGAAGATCATTCATTTGGAAGAGTCAGATTTTTACTGGAACGATTTTTAACTCTTCGATTGTTGTTCCCATCGCGAAAGAGCTGACGAGGCTTGTTAATGAAAGCAGACACCTTTAATGAAATTCCACGACAGATAACTTGAAAAAACGCCGGAATACCGGCGTTTTTCGTCATTATAGCCAAATTTTCCCTTCGTTTTTCGCCATGACAGAGGCCCGGAAACGATTGACCGACCCAATTCGCTATGTTAAAATATTCATAAGCGGGTATAACCAACAACAATAATCTATGAAACAGAGAGGGGAGTATGGAATGGCGCACAGACCAAATATCTTGAAGCTGGCAACAAAAATCAGCCTGGAAAGTCTGACCTATACCGGAATTACCTATGAAGATCCGGAATATAAGATTCTTGAACCGATTGTGGACGACGACATGTGTGAGATTATGATGCACATGCGTCTGGAGGCAAACCGGACCGCTGCGGAGATTGCGCACCGGGCAAAAAGAGACCTGGATTTTACGCTTGAGCAGCTGCGGAAACTGAAAACGGCCGGGGTAATTCGTACCCGTACCGTAGACGGGAAGGAGTGCTGGTACTACCCGATCTGGGTTCCCGGCATCATGGAGGGTGTGCTGTCCAACCGGGAACAGTGTGATCGTTATCCGGTTCTGGGCGAGTGTTTTGAAGCATATACCCGGATTCGTGTCTCCATGCTTGCGCCGTTTATGGATGTTGGGATGAATCTGATGCGGGTAATTCCCGTGCAGAGCGCCATCGAAAACAATTCGCGGAAAGCGAGTTATGACGAAGTGGCAAAACTCATCGAGGACGCATGGGCGGTCTCCGTCGGACCATGTTCCTGCCGGCGCGCAAGGAGACTGATGGGAGAAGGCTGCGGGCACCTGGAAGAGGACATGTGCATGTACCTGAACGACAACGCGGTCAACTACTCTCAGACGGGGTCCCACAGGCTGATCAGCAAGGAGGAGGCCTATGAGATCCTGAAGCGCGCCGAAGACAACGGGCTTGTCCATGAACTGAACGTGACGCCGGGATATGACGACAGTACGGCAATCTGCAACTGCTGCGGCTGCTCCTGCTTTGCGCTGCGTATCGCTTCCTATTTCCATGCGCCGGATGCAATCCGAACCAATTACATCGCGAAAGTGGATAAGGAGAAATGCGTTGCCTGCGGTCAGTGCGTGGAGAACTGTCAGCTCAATGCGGTGAGACTTGGGCAGAAGCTGTGTCCCCGGCCGGCAAATCTGGAGAGACCGGCGGAGACCCCGAGAAATACGCTCTGGTCCGGCAAACGGTATGATCCCGACTATCGGACGGATCGTACGGACGTCATGCCGGAAGGAACGGCTCCCTGCAAAGCCGCATGTCCTGCCCACGTACCGGTACAGGGGTATATCAAGCTGGCGGCCGAAGGGCGGTACGCCGAAGCGCTGGAGCTTATCAAGAAAGAGATTCCGTTCCCGGCCGTCTGCGGCAGAATCTGCAACAAGAAATGCGAAGACGCCTGTACCCGCGGTGAGATGGATGCACCGGTAGCCATCGACGAGATCAAAAAATACATCGCGGAGCAGGAGCTGTCCAAGGATACCCGCTTCGTACCGAAGATGCTCAATCAGACCGGAAAGCCGTATCCGGAAAAGATCGCCGTGATCGGGGCAGGGCCTGCAGGGCTGAGCTGCGCGTACTATCTGGCGGTAAAAGGATACCCGGTTACCGTGTTCGAAAAGGAAAAGCTTCTCGGCGGCATGCTGACTCTTGGGATTCCGTCTTTCCGGCTGGAGAAGGAAGTCATCAACGCCGAAATCGACGTTCTGCGTGAGCTGGGGGTATCTTTCCGCACCGGTGTGGAAGTCGGAAAGGATGTCAGCCTCGACGAGCTGAGGGCGGATGGATATCGGGCGTTCTATCTGGCGGTCGGCGCGTCTCAGGGGTCAAAGCTGAAGATCCCCGGGGAAAGCCTGCCCGGAAGCATGAGCGGAGTGGACTTCCTCAAGAGAGTCAATCAGGGCGAGAGACCTGAACTTGGCGCTGAAGTCGCGGTGATCGGCGGAGGAAATGTAGCCATGGATGTGGCGCGTGCCGCGGTACGTCTTGGCTCGGGTGTGACGGTCTATTATCGGCGCAGTGAGGCGGAGATGCCTGCAGACCGCGACGAGCTGGAAGAGGCAAAGGCAGAAGGAATCCGCTTCCGCTGTCTTTCTGCACCGGTGGAAATCCTCGGTGATGCGGCCGTCAGCGGACTGAAGCTGGAAAAAATGGAACCGGGCGAAGCGGACGAAAAGGGACGGAGAAGCGTGAAGGGAACGGGCGTCTATGAAATCGTTCCTGCCGCCGCGGTTCTGACGGCTGTCGGACAGAAAGTGGACCTGGGCGGTATCGGCCTCGGTCTGAGTGCTGCGGGGACCGTTGAGGCCGATCCTGTGACCGGTCAGACGGCGGTACCGGATGTTTTTGCCGGAGGAGACGCGGTCACCGGACCGCAGTTTGTCATCGATGCCATCGCGGCCGGAAAGGAAGCGGCGGTTTCGATCCACCGTTTTGTACATCCGGGCCAGACCCTTACGCTCGGACGGGACCGCCGTGATTATAAGGCGTTTGACAAAGCCACGGCACAGATCCGGGCAGAAGGCTTTGACCGCGCGCCGCGGCAAAGACCGGCCGCTGCCACGGGCTCAGAGGCAAGAACCAGCTTCAATGATCTGCGCAGCACATTCACGGAAGAACAGATGAAAACGGAATGTGCCCGCTGCCTTGGCTGCGGCACGGCCGTGGTGGACGAATTCATGTGCGTTGGCTGCGGAATCTGCACTACAAAATGCAGATTTGACGCCATCCATCTGGAGAAGATCCACGATGCGGACAATCTGGAGTATTTCCACACGCTGGGAAGAATCGTGAAGAATGTGCCGAAGATCGGGATCAATGTTGTGAAGAAAAATATCGGGAAATACGGAGGCTGACATGCATGAGATCGGTATCGTACGTCAGCTTCTGCGGACGGTATCCGCTTTTGCGGAAGAAAACGATATTCGTGAAATCCGGGAGGTCGTGGTCGACTGCGGTGAACTGTCTCTGGTGATTCCGGACTATGTGGAGCAACTGTATCCGAGCGTCGTAAAAGGGAGCATCCTGGAAGGTGCCGGGCTGACGATCCACATGATTCCCGGGCTTGCGGAGTGCGAAGACTGCGACGAGATTTTCAACGTGGTGGAGCACAGGGGCTACTGCCCGAACTGCGGAAGCTTTCAGAAAACGGTTCTCAGCGGAAAAGAGTTTACAATCCGGGAGATCGTGGTTCCCGGTCAGACATGATGGAGGAGGATGAACATGCAAAAATATGACGTGATTGTGGTAGGCGCCGGCAACGGCGGCCTGTCGGCAGCGGCTTATCTGGCCACAGCGGGAAAAAAGGTTCTCGTGCTGGAAAAGCATAACCTCCCGGGAGGCTGTGCGACGAGTTTCCGCCGCGGAGCTTATGAATTTGAGGCAACGCTGCATGAACTCTGCCAGATGGGTGACGGAAAAGGCGGACGCCCGCGGGGCGCGGTGAGAAAGCTTCTGGAGGATACCTACAAGCTGGATGTGGAATGGTGCGCGGTGAACGAGTCGTTTGCCTCCGTTGCGACCGATCCGGACGGATTTGACGTATCGATGCCTGCGGGGGTTCAGGCTTTCATCGACGAGATGGAGCGGCAGGTCCCGGGAAGCAGAGCTTCCATGACGACGGTGCTGGAACTGGGCCGCATGCTGCACGACGGGGTGGACTGGCTTGCCGCGCATGACAACGAGCCGTCCCCGCCGGCGAAGGTCGAGATGCTGCTCAAATACTATGACCTGATGTGCGTTGTTCCGGTCTCGACGGAAGAAATGCTTGACCGGATCGGTGTTCCGGAAAAAGCAAAGAGGATCTTCGAGTCCTACTGGACGTACGTTTCCGCGGATTCCACCAACATGAGCTTTGCGGTCTATACCTATATGACCTATGTCTATCTGACGCATCTGCCCTGGTTTGCAAAGAACCGCAGCCATGAGATTTCGCTTGCCTTTGACGCACGGATCCGGGAACTGGGCGGAGACGTCTGGTACAACACCGAAGTCAGCCGGATCGAGATCAGGGGCGGCAGGGTATATGGAGTTACGCTGAAGAGCGGGGAGTATATTCCCTGTGAATGGGTGATCTCCAATCTCATGCCGCATGTTGTGTTCGACCGGATGGTGGATCATTCAGAAATTCCGGAACGCAATCTGAAGATGATGAACGCGCAGAAACTGGCACAGGCTGCCTTCACGGTCTATCTCGGGCTGGATGC
>CAMOXX010000168.1 GCA_946629475.1 uncultured Blautia sp.
GAAGGTGCTGCGCGGACGTAAAGATCACGACAAATGCTTGATTTTACGTCCGCCCGCCTGCGAACATATACCGCATGGACGTAAAGACATAAAAAAGATCGAAACCCGCCTGAAATGCAAGCATTTCAAGCAAGATTCCGATCATTTTCATAGGGTGCTGAACAGTTTCATATAATACATATCAGAAAATCCGGGCCACCCCGCTGTCGATCGCCGCTTTTGCGACGGCAGCCGCTACAGCCGGCCCTACTCTCTTATCAAACGGCTCCGGAATAATATAATCACTGCGGAGCTCCTCCGGCGAAACCAGATCAGCCAGCGCGCGGGAAGCAGCCTGCTTCATCTCCTCATTGATATCCGTCGCGCGCACATCCAGCGCACCGCGGAACAGCCCCGGGAAACAAAGCACATTATTGATCTGATTAGCGTAGTCACTGCGGCCCGTTCCCACAACAGCCGCACCTGCCGCAAGCGCATCCTGCGGGTCAATCTCCGGAACCGGATTCGCCATAGCAAGTACAATTGCTCCGGGCGCCATCGTTCTCACCATATCCTGCGTCAGAACATGCGGTACGCTCACCCCGATGAACACATCGGCTCCCGCCACTGCAACAGAAAGGTCTCCCGAAAGCTTCTCCGGATTGGTAATCGCAGCCATCTCCTGCTGTACAGGGTTCATCCGGCTTCCCTCGCAGAGAATTCCTGCGCTGTTCAACATCTTTATATGCCGGACCCCAAGATTCATCAGATGCCTGGCGATCGAGATGCCCGCACTTCCGGCTCCGTTAATCACAACCTTCACATCACCGATATTCTTGTTTACAACCCGCAGGGCATTAATCAGGGCTCCGCCCACTACGACTGCAGTACCATGCTGATCATCGTGGAACACCGGTATATCACAGAGCTCCTTGAGCCGCTTCTCGATCTCAAAGCATCTTGGCGCCGCAATGTCCTCCAGATTGATCCCGCCAAAGCTGCCGCTGATCAGATAAATGGTGCGGACGATCTCGTCAACATCCTTGCTGCGGATACAGATGGGGAAGGCGTCTACATCCCCGAACGATTTGAACAGGGCGCATTTTCCCTCCATGACAGGCATTCCCGCCTCCGGTCCGATATCTCCAAGCCCCAGCACAGCAGTTCCGTCGGTCACAACGGCCACCAGATTACTGCGGCGCGTAAGCGTAAATGACTTTTCATAGTCCTTTTGAATCTCCAGGCACGGCGCAGCGACACCCGGTGTGTAAGCCAGCGAAAGCTCATCCTTGTTCGTCACCGGCACACGGGATACAACCTCGATTTTGCCTTTCCACTCTGCGTGGAGGCGGGCTGATTCTTCAGAATAATTCATGTTCAGGTCTCCTTATCAGGGCAGTAAAAAGGGAACAGGACTAATTACAGTCTCTCCTTCTTCTCAATGTCCAGAAAATACTTATATGTGTCTACTGTCAGTTCGCCGCACGCTGCCTCATCGCAGGCAATGATCGCGCCGTTGTGCATCTGCAGTGCAGAACAGGTCCATTTCTGGCTCACACCGCCCTCCACGGTTGCGGCCAGAGCGCGGGCTTTATTGTGTCCATTGATGAGGATCAGGACTTCCTTCGAATCCGTCACCGTGCCTACCCCTACAGAAAGTGCCTGCGCCGGAACCTTCTCCGGATCATTGTCGAAAAAGCGTCCGTTCACGATGCGGGTATCTGTGGTCAGGTTTCTCACGCCGGTGCGGGAGCTGAGGCTGGTAAAAGGCTCATTGAAAGCAATGTGGCCGTCCACACCGATTCCGCCCATAAAAAGATCAATTCCGCCGTACGAAGCGATCTTCTCCTCGTACTTTCTGCACTCTTCCTCCGGATCATCCGTCATCCCGTTCAGAATATTGATATTCTCCGGTTTCATGTCCACGAGGTGGTCAAAGAGGTTGTCGTGCATAAAATACCAGTAGCTCTGGTCATGCTCATGAGGCAGTCCCAGATACTCATCCATGTTGAATGTCACAACATTGGCAAAGGACAGCGTTCCTTCCCTGTTCATACGAACAAGCTCACGGTACACACCGATCGGGGAGGATCCGGTTGGAAGGCCAAGCACAAACGGGCGTCCTGCTTCCGGTCCATTGTTATGCTCCGTGATCCGGCGGCAGATATACTCTGCTGCCCATCTGCACATCTTTTCATAATTCTCCTGAATCACAACTCGCATTTTACACACTCTCTTTCTGCAGTCAGTGCTGCAAACACAGCTCAACTTCTCAGCCGATTAAATTCAAGTCTCGCTGACGTTGACTATCATGCTCCGCTAAGATGCTATAACAAAAGCAGTATAAGCCCTGCGAAGTGAAAATTCAAGAGATTTCGTTTCTGCAGCAATCGCCTAAAGACACTTTTCAGTCTCACTTATCCGACGATTCAGCGTATTCAGTACACGCTTCTTATCCAGGCTCCACAGCGGCGCGATCAAAAGATTTCTCGGCCCGTCGCCCGTCATCCTGTGCAGCACCGTACTATCGGGGAGTATCTCCACACACTTCGCAATCAAATCGGCATATTCCTCGAGGTTCATCAGCGAAAACGGATGCCGCTCATACTCTCTTCCAAGGTCCGTGCCGCGAAGCACCTGCAGCATCTGGATCTTGATTCCGTCAAGAGGAGGGGTAAGCTCCGCAAGATATCTGATCGTCTTCAGCATCTCTTCTTTTGTCTCACCCGGAAGATTCATAATAACATGGACAATCACTTCAATCCCCCGGGCTTTCAGCTCTTTGTAAGCCTCTTCAAAAACCGGCAGAGAATAGCCCCGCCTGACAGCCTCAGCAGTTCGTTCATGTATTGTCTGGAGTCCCAGCTCCACCCAAACCGGTTTGACTGCCCGAAGGCGCGTGAGCATATCAAGAACCTCCTTCGGCAGGCAGTCCGGACGTGTTCCTATGGAAAGAACCGCGATGTCATCCCTCTTGATAACGTCGGTATAGAGTTTTTCAAGTCTCTCCGGATCTCCGTAAGTGTTGGTAAATGATTGAAAATACGCGATGAACCGCTTCGCATTCGTCTTTCCCGCAATCAGTCTTTTGGCTGCCTCAATCTGATCTGTGACATCTCCCGCCCCGGCAAAGTCGCCGGATCCTCCCTCGGAACAGAATGTACAGCCCCCGTAACCGATTGTTCCGTCCCGATTCGGGCAGCTGCAGCCGGAAGACAGGGCCAGTCGGTATATTTTCTCCCCAAAGTTCTGTTTAAGATAATCAGATAGTCTTAGCATTTGTACCTCTCCGGACAGTCATTCCAATGGCAAATCCGTGTGCATCCTTGCGGAGAATTATAGTCAACGTCCGTTTACTTCTGACGATGACTATAATTCTTCCGATCCTCGGTGACCAGCTGCCCGGCGCACTTCTCCGCACTTGCGAAGCCGAAATACCGCAGCTGTACTTCCGCCGCCTTGCAGTTCTTTACGATGTTCCAGAACTGGCTGTGGCTGATGCAGTTGTTCTGGATCCAGACAACATCAGCGTTTCTGATGATGTCTGCGCTGAATGTCAGATTGCCGGGATCCACAAACTTCACGCTCGGCAGCATCGGCTTGATGACCCGCAGGAAACTGTCATGTCCACCGAAGACCACAGTCCGCTTCCTCGTTTCGTAGGGATAGCAGTACTGCTTTTCCACCCGCTCCAGTTGTTCGGGCTCCGCGTTC
The DNA here is from genome assembly GCA_946629475.1 of uncultured Blautia sp. Lineage (GTDB taxonomy): Bacteria > Bacillota > Clostridia > Lachnospirales > Lachnospiraceae > Blautia_A. Next base: position 3,694 of record CAMOXX010000168.1, read on the forward strand.
TCCTGGTTAAAGACCAGAGATCTGAGGTCAGCCAGCTCCCGATGCTCCATCCGCAGGCCTTTCAGTTCATGCTCGTACCTGGCCCTGTCCGCATCCGCTGCACGTCTTTCGCTGCTCAGCGCCGCCTTCAGACCCTTGATCTGCTTCTTTGCCTGCTCAAGTTCCGCCTTCAGCCTTTGACTTTCATCTGATGCTGCTTCAGCCGTCTCAGTTTCAACTGTGTCGAACTGAATCGTTCGTCCCTGCGCCGCTGCAGCCATGTCCCGGCAGCCTTCTTCTTTGGCCGGAGCAGGCATCGGACTCTCCTGCTCCGCTGCAGCCATATCCTCTTCCTCACACTTATTCTCCCAGTCAAAGGAAAACTCTCCAGGTCTGAACTGTTTCGCCTGGAAGGACTGCAGGAACATCAGCTCTGCCATGCCTGTAACTGTCCGCGCCTTATCCGCATCCATCCCTTCGGCGATAAGCTCCTGCCTTTCCATATCAAAGGGATGCAGCCCCATGGGAACCACACTGCGGCTGAGTCGGTAAATGATCTGCGCCAGATTCTTACCGTTGTGAATGTCATGCAGATAGTCCAGCTGATCAGGAACAGGTTCCCTCTCCAGCCAGCCGTTCTGATTGTACTGCATGCCTTCAAACCAGATATTCCAGTCCTCGTCATCCCAGTCTTCTTCCTGGATGTTCCAGGGAAGCAAAGCATAGGCACACCTCATAAGGGCACATCCTGACCGCATAAGCCATGGTGTGTCATCTCCGCTGTCGATCATGTAAAACAAGGCAAAACAGAGAGCGTATGGATCATCAACGGTGAACCCTGCCAGCGCTTCCGCCACCTCCCGGCTGCCCGTCTCCTTCCTGATTGTCCTCTTATCCATCAACAGGAAGCGTTCAAAGTTCCTGGTATATGCTTTATTCTGCCTGACCAGTTTCTCCCCTCGTATGGCAAGTTCGAGCGCATCATCACCCGCACTTTCAAAGCCGCCGAGGCCAGGCAGTCCTCTGCTCACCTCCGACATACCGGCCATCTCCGGTTTCTGTGCAAACGGCTCCGTCAGTAGATCTGAAGCCGCGGCAAATCCATGAATATTGTGAATCTTCTGCATTATCTGCCCGATTTCCCTGTCGTAGTAGGCCTGCCCCTTCATGTTCCGAGCAGCAACCTCCCACAGTTTTTCCCTGAATGCATCACAGGCAGCCCTTATTTCGTCCTCCGGCATGAGATTCAGCAATTCTTTCCACGTCTCTCCCGGCTCTTTTCCTCTTGCATTTTCAACCGTCAGAACACTGTGCTCACAGTCTCCCGGGAACCTGTGCGTAATGGCATGTATCACCGACTGTATCAGATCATTGTCGTAGCAAACATGGTGAAAATCCGTTGGCAGATACCAGACATCCGGGTTTCCTGCTGTGTCCGGCAGAATCCTGCAGGCCTCATGGAGTTTTCCTCCCGCCCGCAGTTTATCCAGAATCCATAGTGCCGCACCGATCCGCAAGTCCATGTCTGAATCGATGCGGTTGTAGTTGTCGAAAGGGTTCAGTTCGTTTTGCGTAAAGGATTCGACAATGGATTGAAGGCCGAAGTCCCTAAACTCAGCTTCCGCACGGTCAATGCTCGAAAGGATGGCTTTTTGCCTCCGCTCGCCGAAGGGAGATTGCAGACAACCTCTTTCTTCGTTTCCAGTTACCTCGATGACAGCGTTCTGCATCATCTGGCGTTTCGATTCCACAAACCGTTTCTTTTTATTTGGAGTATTGTAATCCGGCACCTTCAGAGGATCGCTCCACATCATGGTGCTGTTCCACTTCTGTGTGTTCTGATTCTTATTTTTCTTGCTCATTTCCGCTCCTCCTTGTGATGAAAGCCGGGACAGCTCCTGTCTAATAGAAGATGCGGAATCTTACCGGCATGATGGCTGTCATGGATGTTAATCCGTGTGAATACGTCCCCTTGAGCAGTTCTTGCGGCAGCAAACCTTTACGGTTTCTATTGTTCACACTATTCAGGAACCCATCGATGTAAGCCTCACTTTAATTACCTGCTGTCTTCAAAATACTATATTCAACTATAAACCACAAGAAAAATCGTTCGACAAATTCCGCCATAAGTTCACAAGCCCCAGCTGCATCGGCTGAGAGGGATTTTCTCGAATCTGAAATTTTGCAAGCTTCTTTTCGGCGAAGGTCAGGTAGTTGCGGACGTATCGTGTTTTCAGTTCAAACAGGCCCATGTCTGAGTCTGATAATATCGGCATTCTCTGCATCGGATTCTCCTTTCTCCCTGCCGCAGGACATGAAAAAAGCACCCTGGATTTCTCCAAGATGCTCCGTTTAGGTCTCTG
>CAMOXX010000169.1 GCA_946629475.1 uncultured Blautia sp.
TGACTCCCCTTTTTCTCAGTGTACCGCGGTATAACTGTCCAGCAGGCAGAGCGGATGATACAGCTTTTTCATCTTGCGGATTCCCTCGATGCCGAGGTCGTCCTCAAGATTGACCAGGGGCCAGGTATTGCATATGAGCTTTGCCATTTCGCTGATGCACACCGGGACGGCATTTCGCGAGATTCCCGGGCTGTATTTGACAAATGACATATCGTAGATCCGCCCGGTTGAAGGATAACCGAGCAGGAATGCCCAGTCGTGCGTGCCGGTTTCAACGTAGACACCGGACAGACCGATTTCGGCGGGATTTGCGGCGGCACAATGGAGAGCCAGGTAATCCTCGGCAGCATCGTGGCTGAAAACGCCGTTCAAATCTGCGGTTTTTGCCCGGAGCAGGGCTTCGTCGCCGGGAAATATGAGCGGCTTCGCATGCCATTCGTTATCCCGGGAAAAATGCCGTATCTTAACTCTGTAATTCGAACCGGAACCGCTGTCCAGATAGGCGAGAGAACGGCTGGAGTATATATATTCACTCGTATCCGGCTCATATTTGATGGTGAATCCGAGGGATTCCAGCCAGCCGATTTCCTGCTTCGGTACATAAATCAGCTTCAGACTGCCTGAAAGCAGGGAGAGTACATAATCACGGCAGGCTTCTGTTTCGCCGACCGGATAGTAGTATCCTTTGTCTGCTTCGCTCCGGACAACATAAAACCGGCTGTCCCCATCGATGGTCAGGCCAAAAGTGGACTGCCAGGTATAGACAGCCGGAAAAGAAACGACTGTCATTTCCTGTAATGCATACAGACGGCACCGGTCCATCCATGCTTTATCACTAAGCTTAATTTCTCGAAACATTTCAAGTACAGTTCCCCGTTTCCGGCCTTTTTCTGGTTCGGTTCCGGCCTTTATTTCACTTCGGTATTCTGTGTCTGCGGTCCGATGTAGCGTATTGCCAGCATCGTGATATCATCAAACTGCTCGGCGCCGCCGTAAAAATCATCCACTGTGCTGAGCATATGATTCACAAGCTCCTCCGGATTGGCGGTCTGTTTCCGGTTCAGCGCCTCCATCATACGATCCGTTCCGAACTGCTCGTTCTTTGCTGTGGTCGCCTCCGGAACACCGTCCGTGTACAGGAAGAGAATCTGGCCTTTGCTGAGATCGAATTCGTAATCCCTGTAGCGCATTCCTTCCATGCCGCCGAGGACTAAGCCATGTTTGTCGCGCAGCAGTTCGTAAACGCCATCCGCATTCTGCACAACCGGATACTCATGTCCGGCGTTGGCGGCAATGACGTGACCGGTGGAGATAGTGATGACACCGAACCAGACTGTGACGAACATATTCGCATCATTGTTCTCGCAGATCCGCTCGTTTGCCATCTGGAGCACTTCGTGCGGAGAAACACCGAGCTGGGCGATATTATTGATAATGATTTTGGACATCATCATGAACAGGGAGGCAGGAATACCCTTACCGGAGACGTCTGCCATAACAACACCGAGGTGGTCATCATCAATCAGGAAGAAATCATAGAAGTCGCCTGCTACGGACTTGGCCGGCTTCATCCGGGCAAAAACATCGAACTCGGGCCGGTCCGGGAAGGCGGGGAATGTGGACGGGAGCATGCTCGACTGAATCCGGTTTGCGATGTCAAGCTCCGTGCTGAGGCGCTCCTTTTCCTCCGTCACCGCTGTCAGGTTTTTCATGTAGCGGATGATGCCGAGCTGCATCTTCCGGATGTCCTTGTAAAGATCAAGGATCTCGTCATCTCTGCGGGCAGGAACATCCACGACGAGGCCCTCCAGATCTGCTTCGTCGTTCGCACCGAACGCAGACGCATCCCGTGCAAGACTGCAGAGTGGATCAGAGACCACCTTGCGGATAAAAAAGCTTCCGGCAAAGGCCATCAACAGGAGAATGACGAAGCTCTCGATCACCATTATAAAGGCAAAACTGTTTCGCCTTTTAATAACCTGATTCATGTCGATATCTACGCCGACGACAGCGTAAGCCTTGTCGTCAGAGGCATAGACCGGTTCCGCACAGGTGCTCAGATATCCGTACTCTGACTTTGTCACAGTGGCCGGGACCCGATCGTTGGTTGTCCAGTCATCAAGACCTTCCGCGTTTTTCTCAAACAGACCAAGGGACAGGATCGTCTCGCTCGGATCAAGGAGGTACATAGCGCCTTCCTCCTCGAGATCCTGGACGTAGATATATTCGACCTGCTCACTTTTCTGCAGGGTGGAGAGGAGGTCCGTACTGTTGACGTACTTTTCGTACAGATCCTTTTCCTTCAGATATTCTTCGAGGATCGAAGGGTCATCCTCAGCAGCGGCTTTTTCGCGAAGCTCCTGATATTCCTGAGAGGAGACAGCTTCGCAAAGGTCTTTTATATAGTCTCCGTCCAGAAGGGAGGCTGACGTGATGCTGACCTTGGCTGCACGCTCCTTGTAGAGATTGTATATTTCACGGGTGTGTGCGACAAAGCTTCCTGCAAGCAGCAGAATAACGATAAGGCTGAAAAAGAGCAGAAGTACGACAATCAGTTCTCTTCCGAGGCGGTTGGTTTTTTTCTTCATATTGATTCCATCACTTTCATACTTCGTATGTAATTGTTGAATATCCTGAATGAGTGGTGCTGAGCAGCTGCTGCAGCTTATGCCCGGTTACTGTCACCGGGATTTCCTCCGGAAAAACAGACCCATAAACAGGAAGACTGCAGCCAGGACGGCAATTACGCCGGCAATCACGGTAAGGCCGCGGGATACGCCGGCCAACAATGCCCAGCTGAACACGAAAGGTCCGAGTGACTGGGACACGTTTTCAAACAGGCTGTACACTCCCAGGGACCGGTCGATGCCGAACCGGTTCACCTCGTCCTGATCGGTATAAAAGCTGGTCTGCAGCGGCAGGCCGAAGCTGTCCGAAAAACCGAGGATTATGAGAGCCGCGAGCAAAGCCGGGATCGAATGGAACACTGCGACCAGTGAAAATGCCGCCGCATAGAGCAGCGCGGACAGAGTGAGTCCTAACCGTTTCTTCCTGGCTTTGGTGAACAGATTTGTCATGAGCGTGCTCATTGCCATCACGCACAGTCCGTTCAGCAGGAAGGAATATCCCACATATGTTTCGGACAGGCCCCACTCGGTTCCGATGATCGGATACAGATAGATCAGGAAGTAGCTTCCTGTCAGAACCGGTATGACCAGCATCAGGAAAAAGCTCAGGATATTCGGAGAAAAAAGGAATTTCAGGAACGACATCTGGCCCTGAGCTTCGCCTTCATCCTCCCCGGCCTCTTCAGCAGAATCGGCGTGGATCAGGTACTTTTGCACCAATATGAACAGGCACAGGCTGCCAATGGCTGTCAGCACGAACAGAGTAATGTTTGAGAACCAGTTCAGCAGGAATCCTCCGAAGACGGTTCCGGAATTGATGCCGTTGAGTGCTGCCGCGTTGTAGTAGGCAAAACCGATATCCTTGTCGCTGCCGGGCATCTGTGCGATGAGGATGTTCACAATCAGCAGGATGACACCCCAGCCGACGCCGATAACGAGGCTCCCCAGCGTAATCATCCAGAAATTCGGGATGATTCGCAGGGCAAGGCCTGCTGTAAAGAGAACCGCGCACAGCAGGGCAGACCGCTTGAGCGAAAGCTTCTCGATCATTTTTGCGCCCAGTACAGAGAAGAGCGCTCCGGAGATCACTTCTGCCGAAAACGGGATGGCGGCCATAAACTCGGCCGAGAATCCCGGAATCCTTACCTTGCCGGCAAGCCGGATCGCGTAGGTCGGAAGTATGGCTGTTGTCAGGTTTGTGAAGAAGAAGATCATAAAGACGATCATTCTCAGCACTCCCGCCGGAACAACGGCTCCTGAAGCGCCGGAACCGGAAGCGCGGTCGCTTTCAGCGGAACGGTATTTCCTGTGACCCTGGATAAAATAGATGATCTCGATCATGCCCATGACTCCGACAGCCGTGAGGGCGATCAGATTGAGCAGCAGTCTGATAAAAATCTGCTGCATCTCCTCGTTAAAGCTCTGAAGATCCGTACCTACCTCGATCAGACCGACCGGGGTCCCGTTTTCGCCCGGAATCGGGTTAAGGACGAAGAGATAGCTTCCCTCCACGCTGCGGTTGAGGTACTGCCTGCCGATACCGGATTCCAGAATTGCCTGCTCTTCGGAGTCTTCGTACTCCCAGTCATAGGGAAACAGCATGGAATTTTCGTCCATGGAGTAGGTGATGGTGATTGTGTCGTAATCTCCCATAACCCGGTACATCGTGCAGTAAAGGTCGTTCACGGAATCCGAAACATCTTTGAAAACGCTGTTTACGGCATTCTGGACTGCCATGTAATCCTCACCAAGATAGTCTGAAGATTCATCCAGGTTCAGAAAAGATTCCAGGGGCATTCGCGCCAGAGTGAGCGATGCACAGTACTCCGCCTTGTCAAACATGGATTCATAGAGCTCCTGCTGGAGATTGGGAAACAGGGTTCCGATCAACATGGCAGAAAGAGCTCCGACACTGATAAGGACTGCTGTTACAATACGGGCCATGGAGCTGGCTCTGCGGAGAAGGTAAAATGCCAGCAGGATCAGGTCCAGGGCAAGGTCGATAAAGAGAATCACCAGGCTGCACCACAGAAGAATGGTTATCGCCCGAAGCCTGGAGGAGAGGGTAAACGAATCGGCATCCTCATACTGCCCGCCGTCCCAGATTTTTACGAGGCTTTCGGTGGTCGAGACCAGAGTGCAGTCGGAGTTGACGTTATCGCAGACTTCCCGCTCGGTCCAGGGATCTTCGCCCTGAAGGAATGAAACCTCACCGGATTCCGCATCAATAGCATCTACACAGCGAAGCCCGCGGTCTGCTGCGTACAGAGTCCCGTCCAGGTAACTGATGGCCCGCGGCACGCTTTCGATCCCCTGTATGTGCTGTGAATTATCGTACAGAAGGAAATCATTCTTACCGTCATCATAACGGAAAATCCTTCCGTTAAAAGTACAGTACCAGAGAGTATCGGTCACGCTGTCCCATACTGCGTTCAGGATGAGATTGTCTGCATCCTCTATCGGGAAAAAGTGCGCATCATCGGCTTCGAGACGGCGGACGGAGATTCCTTTTTTATCAACAGTGGCTGCTGCTGCGTCATTGCCGGTCCGAAACAGTCCGACGATGGAAGGACGGATCTGATTTTCGTCGGCAGCTCTCTCCAGCGGCTTTTGCAGAAGAGCGCCGTCAGGGGAAAACTGCACAATCGACTCGCTCTCCAGGTGGATGCCGCTCAGGACGCTCCGGTCCTGGACATATACATTGCCGCTTTCATCCGTACAGATGCGTACGGCCTTTTCAAAGCCGGTATCGGAGGCCTTGACCTGCCACTGGAGCTGTCCGTCGGGGGATGCCTTTAACAGCCGTTCTCCGGCGGAATCAATGACATACAGGTTTCCTTCCTGATCCTGACTGGCACCAACAACTTCGGTCAGGGAAAAGGGTTGGAAAGGGTTGACGAGGAGCCAGTCTCGAAAAAAACAGATAAACAGCAATGAAAAAAGAAGCAGAAGAAGGCTTATGATGGTAAGGATTGTTTTTCGCTTTAATTTCATAGGTTTTTCCTTTAGATAATTTGCTGAAATACCATGCATTTCATATAAATCGCACTTATTTGAATTATAACTTTGCAGAGAAACATTTGTCAAGGATGCATGACGGTTCAGGTAAAGAACATGCTGTTCCCGGAGGGGAGAGGAAGGCGGAAAAACGTTCTGAAAAACCGGTGAAAAACTGCCGTCATTGCGGTTGCAATTATCACAGGTGTGGTGGTAAACTATTACAATC
>CAMOXX010000170.1 GCA_946629475.1 uncultured Blautia sp.
GCGTTTTTTCGGAGGATGAGATCCGGTTGAAAGAGGAAGAGGCGCCGGCAGAAGAATCCGCACCGGCAGAAGGAGCTGGACCTGCAGGAGGGACACCGGCAGAAAAAACTGCTGAGCCGACGGGAAGCCCGGAGGGGAGAACCGAGGCCAGACCGGGAGCGGACCGGCTTTAAACGAAAGAAACAGGGGCAGGGAGCTCCTGTTTTTTTTGACAAAACTATGGTTAGCATCTATAATGCATAAATACAAGTACTTATGTTTGATAAGGAGAAGAAGAAAATGGCTAAGGAATGCAGCAATACCAGTTGTGACAAATCCAGCTGTGAGGGATGTCCAAGCAGAAACGATCCCCAGAGCCTGCTGGAAAAAATGAACGCGAAATCCGACATCAAAAAGGTGATCGGCATTGTGAGCGGGAAGGGCGGCGTCGGAAAATCCTTTGTGACCGGCTCCATCGCCAATGAACTTGTATCAAAAGGGTATAAAGTCGGAATCCTGGATGCGGACATCACGGGTCCTTCCATTCCAAGAATGTACGGGATCAGCGGTACTGCTGCCGGATCAGAGGATGGTATTTATCCGAGAATCACGAAAAACGGAATCAAGGTGATTTCCGTCAATCTGCTGCTCCCCACCGAGGATACACCGGTGATCTGGAGAGGGCCGATCCTTGCGAATATGGTGAAGCAGTTCTGGACGGATGTGGTTTGGGGCGAGCTGGACTATCTGCTGGTAGATATGCCTCCGGGAACGGGTGATGTACCGCTTACCGTTTTCCAGTCCCTTCCGGTTGACGGCGCGGTGATCGTTACTTCGCCGCAGGATCTTGTCAGCATGATCGTAAAAAAGGCCTGTCACATGGCAGAGATGATGAATATTCCCGTGCTTGGCGTGGTGGAGAACTACAGCTTTGTAAAATGCCCGGACTGCGGGAAAGAGATTTTTATCTTCGGAAAGAGCCACATCGAGGAGATCGTGGAGGAGATGGGCATTCCGCTGATCGGCCGCATGCCTGTGGAACCGGCTTATGCCGAAAAAGTGGATGAAGGTAACTTCCACGAAGTAAAAAATCAGTATATGGAAGCTGTCTCAGCAGTTCTGCCAAAACTGTAATCAATAACGACAATCGTATTTATACTTAAGAGAGGAGCGCGTGAATGAGCGGCGTAAGACGGGTTTATGTAGAGAAAAAGCCAGCTTTTGCAGTACAGGCGAAGGAACTGAGACATGAGATTGACGGGTACCTGGGGATAAAAGGCGTCACGGGTGTTCGTGTGCTGATCCGCTATGATGTTGAGAATATTGATGATGAACTGTTTGAAGAAGCATGCCGCACCGTGTTCTCGGAGCCTCCGGTCGATGTGCTGTATCATGAGTCCTTTGAAATTCCGGAGGGGGCAAGAGTATTTTCTTCAGAGTACCTTCCGGGACAGTTTGACCAGAGAGCGGATTCGGCTGTGCAGTGCATTCAGTTTCTCTCGGAGGATGCGTCTCCTGTGATTCAGTCAGCGACCACCTATGTGATATGCGGAGCAATCTCCGATGAGGAGTTCGCGGCTATCCGCAGCCACTGCATTAACCCGGTAGACTCGAGGGAAACAGGCCTTGAGAAGCCGGAGACACTGATCACTGCCTTTGAGGAGCCGGCGGATGTGGCGGTATTCGACGGATTCTGCCGCATGCCCGAGGAAGAGCTGCGCAGTCTTTATGACTCGCTGAACCTCGCTATGACGTTCCGTGACTTTCTGTTTATCCGGGATTATTTCGGCTCCGAGGAAAAGAGAGATCCGTCCATGACGGAAATCCGCGTTCTGGATACGTACTGGTCGGATCACTGCCGTCACACGACCTTTTCGACGGAGCTTGTATCGGTAACCTTCGGGGAAGGGGATTACCTGACACCGATCCGGAATACCTATGAGCAGTATCTGAGCGACCGCGAGGCTCTCTATCAGGGCCGCAGCGGAAAATTTGTATGCCTGATGGATCTGGCGACCCTGGCCATGAAAAAGCTGAAAGCCGAGGGAAAGCTGGCTGATCAGGAGGAATCGGACGAGATCAATGCATGCAGCATTGTGGTTCCCGTGGATGTAGACGGGAAAGATGAAGAATGGCTGATCAATTTCAAGAATGAGACGCACAACCATCCTACCGAAATCGAACCGTTCGGCGGCGCGGCGACCTGTCTTGGCGGCGCGATCCGGGATCCGCTTTCCGGAAGAACCTATGTGTATCAGGCAATGCGCGTGACCGGCGCTGCCGACCCGACAGTTCCCGTATCGCAGACACTGAAGGGAAAGCTTCCCCAGAAAAAGCTGGTCCGCGGGGCGGCGAAGGGCTACAGCTCCTACGGAAACCAGATCGGACTTGCAACCGGCTATGTGAAAGAAATTTATCATCCCGATTATGTCGCGAAAAGGATGGAAATCGGGGCAGTGCTGGGCGCCGCGCCGCGAAGAGCGGTGATCCGCTGCACATCGGATCCCGGAGATGTGATCATTCTGCTGGGCGGCCGTACCGGCCGTGACGGGATCGGAGGTGCGACAGGCTCCTCTAAGGTACATACCGAAGCCTCGATCGAGGTATGTGGGGCTGAGGTGCAGAAAGGAAACGCGCCGACGGAGCGAAAAATCCAGCGCATGTTCCGCCGTGAAGAAGTGAGCGGAATTATCAAAAAGTGCAATGACTTCGGCGCAGGCGGTGTTTCTGTCGCGATCGGGGAGCTTGCCCCCGGGCTTCGGGTTGATCTGGACAAAGTTCCGCTGAAATATGCCGGACTTGACGGGACGGAGATCGCAATCTCAGAGTCTCAGGAGAGAATGGCGGTTGTGGTTGATCCGAAGGATGAGGAAGCGTTCCTCCGCTTTGCGTCAGAAGAAAACCTGGAGGCGGTTCCCGTTGCGGTTGTGACGGAGGAACCAAGGCTGGTGCTGGTGTGGCGCGGAAAAGAGATCGTGAATATCTCCAGAGCTTTCCTTGATACTAACGGCGCCCATCAGGAGACGGGCGTAAAGGTGGAGATACCTTCCCGGGAGGGATGCATTCTGACCGAAAGAGCGGATATACCCGATGTGAAGGCAAAATGGCTCGAAACGCTCTCTGACCTGAATGTATGCTCCCAGAAGGGACTGGTTGAGATGTTTGACAGCTCGATCGGCGCGGGGAGCACGCTCATGCCCTACGGCGGCAAATATCAGCTTACGGAGACGCAGGCAATGGTGGCGAAGGTCCCCGTTCTGAAGGGAGAAACCCGCACCGTCACGATGATGAGCTATGGCTTTGATCCGTACCTGTCGTCCTGGAGTCCTTACCATGGGGCGGCATATGCGGTCACGGAATCGGTGGCGAGGATTGTTGCTGCGGGCGGCGACGCGCGGAAAATCCGTTTCACCTTCCAGGAATACTTCCGGAGGATGACAGAGGATCCCGCAAGGTGGAGCCAGCCGGTGGCAGCCCTCCTTGGCGCTTATGCGGCACAGCTTGGATTCGGCCTGCCTTCGATCGGAGGAAAGGACAGCATGTCCGGCACGTTCAACGATATCGATGTACCGCCCACGCTGGTATCCTTTGCGGTGGATACGGGCAGGCTTGAAGATGTGATCACGCCGGAGCTCAAAATACCGGGCAGCCGTCTCGTGTGGTTCCGCGCTCCCAGGGCAGAGTATGATCTGCCGGATTACGCTGCTCTGATGGATCAGTATGACAGGATCCACAATGATATTAAGGAAGGAAAAATCATCTCCGCCTATGCGCTTGACCGCCATGGACTCTGCGCGGCCGTGAGCCGGATGGCATTCGGCAACCGTTTGGGCGTGAAGATCGAGCATAATCTGGACCCGAGGGACTTTTTCGCCCCGGGATTCGGCGACCTGCTTCTGGAGGTGCGCGACGGAATGGTCTCGCAGCTTCAGTTTACCTACACATTGATCGGCGAGGTCACCAGTGACCCGGCATTCCGGTACGGGAATGTGTGCATCGCCCACGAAGAGGCCCTGGGCGCCTGGAAGGGAACCCTGGAGAAGGTGTTCCGCACAGACTCCGGAGAGCGTCAGGAAGAAAAAACGGAAATTTCCGGCGCGAAAACAGAGAACGGGGTGTACCTTACGGACCATGTATATGTATGCCGTCATAAGACGGCTGTTCCCAGGGTGTTCATTCCGGTATTTCCGGGAACAAACTGTGAGTTTGACAGTGCCGAAGCGTTCAAAAGAGCAGGCGCGGAGACGGATGTCAGGATCTTCCGCAATCTGACACCTTCTGATATCCGGGAGTCCGTGGAGGTTTTTGAAAAATCGATCGCGAACGCGCAGATGATCATGTTCCCCGGCGGATTCTCGGCAGGGGATGAGCCGGACGGCTCGGCCAAGTTCTTCGCGACCGCGTTCCGGAATGCGAGGATCCGCGAGGCTGTGATGAAGCTCCTGAATGAGAGGGACGGACTGGTCCTTGGTGTATGCAACGGTTTTCAGGCGCTGATCAAGCTGGGACTGGTGCCTTATGGTGAAATCTGCGGCCAGACAGAAGATTCCCCCACGCTGACCTACAATACCATCGGAAGGCATATTTCCAGAATGGTTTACACGAAGGTGGTAAGCAACAGGTCGCCATGGCTTGCCGGTGCGGAGCCCGGCCGGGTTTACGTGAATCCTGCGTCCCACGGAGAAGGACGTTTTGTGGCCCCGGATGAGGTGGTCCGCAGCCTGTTCGAAAACGGACAGGTGGCTCTGCAGTATGTGAGCCCCGACGGCGAGATCAGGCTGAATGATGAGGAATGCAACATCAATGGCTCCTATGCCGCTATCGAAGGCATTACGAGCCCGGATGGACGCGTCCTCGGAAAAATGGCCCATGTGGAAAGACGCGGGAACGGGGTCGCAGTGAATATCTGCGGCGAGCAGGACATCCGCATTTTTGAGTCAGGTGTAAAGTACTTCCTGTGATCCATGTAAATAAATCATTCGTTTTCCGTTCATAAACTGTTCATATTGTGCATGATAATTGCTTAATAAAATCGAAAACGCCGCAAATTCTGTGGACTTTTTTCACAAAATTGCCGGAGGAGGCCGAAAAGGCTTATAAAACACCCGTTTTTCTGCTATAATAGGAGATGTTAACGAGTGCCCGAAAACAGGAAAGGTGTGAAAAAATGTTTGCAGCAGGAGAATATGTGATTTACGGAAGAGTCGGAATCTGCCGGGTTGAAGGCGTTACGACCATGGAAATGGAAGGGATACCGAAGGACCGTCTTTATTATGTTCTGACTCCTGACGGAAAGACGGATGGTACGATTTACACGCCGGTGGATAATATGAAACAGGTTCTGCGGCCTGTAATGACGAAAAAGGAAGCAGAAGAGCTGATCAGCTCCATACCGGAGATCGAGGAACTCAATATCGAAAACGAAAAGCTCAGGGAAGAAAAGTACAAGGAATGCATTAAGAGCTGTGACGGTACGGAAATGTTCCGTATTATCAAAACGATTTACACCAGGAAACGCAATCGGATGAAACACGGCAAGAGGGTCACTGCGGTGGATGAAAGATACATGAAGCTGGCAGAGGACAATCTTTATGCGGAACTTTCCATGCTTCTCGACGTACCGAGGGAAAAGATGGTTTCGTACATATCCGAGAAAATCGGGAGCCGCTGAATATTTAAAAAAAGTTGTTGACATTGGCTTTCATGCATTATATAATAGCAAGGCAGGTTGCGAAAAGAGAGTAATCGAAAGCGGGGCCTGCCTGCTTTTATAAAGGCAGTTTTATGGCGAGATAGCTCAGCTGGCTAGAGCACACGGTTCATACCCGTGGTGTCGAGGGTTCAAGTCCCCCTCTCGCTACT
>CAMOXX010000171.1 GCA_946629475.1 uncultured Blautia sp.
ACTCCTTCCGGCGGAAAACCACTGGATGGCCATTCCGGTCGCTTTCCCGCCTGATAAAATTGAATATTTTACATGGGGATTCATAACCGACCGGTCTGAGGTGTCCCAGATATGTAAGTGTAGAATAGCATGCTCAAAATTTGTTGTCAAGTTGAATATTGAGAAATTACTGATGATTGTCGAAATTTGTCGGATTATTAAGGCCAAGGTGGGGTGATATGCCTCTGTGATTCAGGTTGTGATCTGAAATTGGAAGATGCGCTGATTCTGATTAACCTGGAAATCTTTTTGAATAAGGGTCTGATCAAGGCATAGAAAAACCCGGAAAACGTGAGTATAGTTTTATAACGCTATTACGTTTCCGGGTTTTTGCTTTGTTCAGAAGTGTTAGCGCCGGGAGGAATCAGCCTTTCTTGATGGAGGGTAAATTTGTTTTACCCGGGTCGGATATTCTTATGATGCTTTATTGTTCAGATATCTGAACAGCAGGTCCTCGTCATCCGGGCAATTTGCATATACTTCAGGCTCATTATATTCCGCTGCATTTATCATACAGGAAAGACCCTTCATGAAGTCTTCCGGCTTTTTCATATCGTACTCTGCACCTGTCATAGAAACAATGATAACTGACTTTCTGCAATGATTGATTGTATCCTCGAATCTTTTGATATCTTCTGTATTGTTAATCCACATAGTTATATCCCCTTTCTTTTTCAGTATATATTTGAGTTTTGTTATAATCGTTGTTCGCTTTTTTGGTTTTGTGCTTTTTATCTGCACATCTATATATACGACTCTTTGAGGAATTCGCCTTGATGTTCACAGAAAAACCACAAAAGACCTCAAAACCAGACTGGTCTTGAGGTCTTTTGTGTAGGGGGTGATTTGCATGGATTTTTGCACGTATCTGTGAAGGTACTGAACAGATACGATTGATTTAGATTTCAGGGGAAGGAAAGGTTTTACCCCCACAGCTCCCTCAGGAATTTCACAGATGCGGCGGCATCGATATCGAGCTGGCTTTCGGGTGCTCCTTTCATGGGATCATGCCAGATTTTGATTTGCTGTCCGATTGTGCCGCCCTGGCGCACGAAGGGCTCCATGACGACATCGCCGTCGTATCCGATTTCGTGCAGGGCCTTGCCGATTTCAGCCCACGGGATTCGCCCTTCCGCATGGGGCGGACGCCGGTTGGCTTCGCCCAGATGGACATGGCCGAGACGGGAGCCTGCAAGCCTGATTGCCTCTGTGAAGGAATCTTCTTCAATATTCATGTGGAAAACGTCCAGCATGATTTTGACATTGCTTTTCCCTACTTTTTCAACGTAATCGACGGCCTCCTCGCAGATGTTCAGGAGGTATCCTTCAAAACGGTTCAGGACTTCCATGCCGAGTGTGATATCGTAGGCGGCAGCCATGTCGGCAAGCGTCCTCATGTTTTCGATGCTCCGCTGTAAATCACCCGGCTTGTCGATGGGTTTGGAATAATCTACAGGCCAGTAGGAGTATAGGCCACCGCCCAGCTTTTTGATGCCGGCGGTCTGCATTCTCTGGAAGATCTTTTCGAACTTTTCAAAACCGGCCTTTACAATGGCAGGATCTTTCGAGGAGATCTCGTGCTCCGCATCCGGACCGTATCCGCCGGTCAGCCGGATGCCTTCCTCCTCGGCGATGGTGCGGAGCCGGATCAGATATTCATCATCGAGCTGCAGGAACTCCTGTGTGGGTACTTCGAGAATGTCAAAGCCAAGTTTCTTTGCTCTTGTGACAAAGGGAATGCTGTCAGGGCTCCATTCGGTGAGCCAGTAGGGATAGTATATACCGTATTTCATGTTTGTGTCCTCCTGAGCTGTAGTTTTATGATGGTTGCCAAAAGGTAACTGTTCAGAACAGATACGCCAAACGCAGATTTCGGATTGTTTCGCGCTGACGCACTCCAACAATCGTGCCTGCATTCATATTATACCATGAAAGGATGACTTCTGAGAATATTCCGTAAGCAGCTTTTGGCGCATGAATAAAAGAATATTCAGCAGTCCTTCATCCGGTATGCTTTTCATTGATAAAATGCCGGAAATATGATAGTCTTAGAGACAGCAGAAAGAGCATCGTTGACAGTTTTTCAGGAGATAAGGACAGGAGGGCATCAGATGAATTTTATACCCGAAAAAATCCTTGGATTTGGATTGATGAGACTTCCGCGGCTGGATGACGGGACGATCGATGTACCCCAGACCAGTGAGATGGTTGACCGCTTTATGGAGGCGGGAGGCACTTATTTTGATACCGCGTTTGCCTATGAAGGGTCGGAGGAAGCGATCCGGAAGGCGCTGGTGGAGCGGTATCCAAGAGAAAGCTACACCCTGACGACGAAACTGATCGCGTTTGGAGAAGGCAAAAATGAGGAAACCACGAAGCAGGAGATTTACACCAGCCTGGAGAGAACCGGGGCGGGATATTTTGACTACTACCTGCTCCATGCGCTGCAGCGGAGCAATTACAAAAACTATAAGAAGTTCGGACTCTGGGAGTATGTAAAGGAGCTGAAGGAGAAAGGACTGATCCGGCATTACGGGTTCTCTTTTCACGCGGATCCTGACCTCCTTGAGGAGCTGCTGGAGGCACATCCGGATGTGGAATTTGTCCAGCTGCAGATCAATTACGCGGACTGGGAAAACCCGGGTGTCAGCGGCAGAAAGAACTGGGAGATCTGCAAAAAACATGGGAAACCAGTTATTGTGATGGAGCCGGTAAAGGGCGGTATCCTTGCGGACCCGATCGACTCTGTCAAGGCGGTTTTTGACAGGGAAGGAAGCGCTTCGTATGCCAGCTGGGCAGTACGTTTTGCTGCAAGCCAGGATAATATTCTTTCCGTACTGAGCGGCATGAGCTCCCTCGCCCAGATGGAGGACAATTTAAGCTATATGAAGGATTTCGTGCCGCTCAGTGCGCATGAGATGGAAGTGATCAAAGAAGCTCAGCAGGCACTGGACGAGGACAAATCGATCCAATGCACCTCCTGCCACTATTGTACGAAAGGATGTCCTATGGGGATTCCCATCCCGGAGATCTTTAATGTGGAAAACCGGAAGAAGGGGAGTCCGGAATTCCGGACGCTGCGCGAGTATTCGATCGTCACACAGGGCAAAGGGAAAGCCGGAGAATGTATTGAGTGCGGACAGTGTGAGAGCGCATGTCCCCAGCACCTTCCGATCATCCGGCTTCTGGCGGAGTGTGCGAAGAACTTTGAAAAATGAGTAACTGTTCAGAACAGGGCGAAGCACTTGCGTAATTTGTGGGACAGCCCTCTTGTGCTTCTGTTGACACAGGATAAATTGGAATGATACAATGCATTTACAGCAGCCATGGACATGATCGAAATTCGCCTGAAATGCAAGCATTTCATTCAAAATTCCGATCATGTTCATGGGGTGCTGAACAGTTAACATTTTATCAGTTTTTAAGAAGGGATACATATGAAAAAAATAATGACTGGACTGGTACTTTTTTCCTCTTTGGCAATGTCGCTTTCGGCAACCGTGTTTGCAGAAAACCAGCTGGACAAAATTCGGGAGGAAGGAAAGATCGTCTTTGCGATGGAGGGAACCTGGGCTCCCTGGACTTATCATGATGAGGAAGGAAATTTAACCGGGTATGACACCGAAGTGGGCCGCCTGATTGCGGAGAAGCTGGGTGTTGAGGCGGAGTTTATTGAGGGTGAATGGGACGGCCTTTTTGCAGGGCTCGACAGTGAGCGCTACGATGCGGTCATCAACGGAGTGGAGGTTACCGAAGAGAGGGCCGAGAAATATGATTTTTCGGAGCCATACGCTTTCATCCGCACTGCGCTGGTGGTGCGTGACGATAACGATGATATTGAGACTTTTGAGGACCTCGACGGCAGGACTACCGCAAACAGCTTTAACAGCACGTACATGCTGCTCGCGCAGGAATACGGCGCAGAGGTCAAAAACGTGGATTCCCTGAGTGAGACGATCGATATGCTGATGAGCGGCCGTGTGGATGCCACGCTGAATGCGGAGGTTTCGATCTATGATTACCTGAAGGAAAGGCCGGACGCGGCGATCAAAATCGTTGCTCTGACGGATGACGCTTCAGAGGTATCGATTCCGCTCCGCAAGGGGGAGGATTCAGAATCTCTGCGGGAGGCAATCGACCAGGCTATTACGGAACTCAGGGACGAGGGAGAGCTGACAAAGCTTTCCGAGCAGTTCTTCGGAAGTGATATTTCAGGCGCAGAACAATGACAGACAGAGTAGCCCAGATTCTGATTTCATCATTTACTAAAATTCTGATACCAGGCATCAAAGTGACTATGCCGCTCACGATTCTTTCGTTTGCGGCAAGTCTTTTTCTGGCGCTTTTTCTGGCCCTGTTTCAGGTGGCAAATGTGCCGGTACTGAAGCAGCTGTCGCAGATTTATGTGTGGATCTTCCGGGGAACTCCGCTACTTGTGCAGCTGTTTATCATTTTCTTCGGGCTCCCGTCTATCGGGATAATTCTGGATGCATTTCCATCGGCGGTGATCGCGTTCGGGATGAACCTGGCTGCGTATAATGCGGAGGTGATCCGGGCGGCGATCCTTGCTGTACCGCAGGGGCAGACGGAGGCAGCCTATCTGATTGGGCTGAGTTATCCGCAGCTCATGGCGAGGGTAGTGATCCCCCAGGCATTTCCGATTGCGTTTCCTTCGCTGTTCAACAATCTGATTTCGCTTGTGAAGGATACCTCTCTTGCTTCCAGCATTACCGTGGTGGAGCTTTTTACTACGGCGCAGCAGATTGCGGCCAGAACGTACGAGCCGTTTGCGCTTTATTGTGAAGCCGCGGTGATCTATCTTATTTTCTGCACGCTGCTGACATGGATTCAGGGAGCTGTGGAGAAGAGGCTTGTGTGGGAGCACAAGGAGGATAAAGGCAGAAGACGCGCAATGGTCGGATAATATGCGGAACAATCTGTAATCCGGTTTTGCGCATTCATTATACGGAGATCGGAAAATGCTTCAGGTGAAGAATTTATATAAATCATTCGGGAGCTTAAGCGTGCTGAAGGGTACGGAGTTCCGGGTGGAAAAGGGAGAGGTTGTGGCAATTCTGGGGCCGAGCGGCTCGGGAAAGACGACGCTCCTGCGCTGTATCAGCTTTCTGGAGAAAGCGGACCGCGGCGAAATCCTTTTTGATGAATTTCAGTATGATATGACGAGAGTGACTCCCAGGCAGATCCGGGAGATGCGGATGCAGATGGGATTTGTGTTCCAGAGCTTTAATCTGTTCCGGAATATGCCTGCCTGGCGAAATGTGACCGAGGGGCTGGTGACGGCCCGCAAAAAACCGAAAAAGGAAGCCCGTGAAATTGCCATGGAAATGCTTCGCAAGGTTGGGATGGAGGACCGGGCGGAGTATTATCCGGATCAGCTTTCGGGCGGACAGCAGCAGCGGGTGGCGATTGCCCGGGCGATTGCGGCGAATCCCCGGGTGATTCTTTTTGATGAGCCCACATCCGCGCTGGATCCGGAACTCACAGGTGAGGTTCTGGAGGTGATGAAAAAGCTTGCCGAAGAAGGAACCACGATGGTGGTTGTGACGCATGAGATGGGCTTTGCGAGAGAGGCAGCAAACAGGGTCGTCTTTATGGAAGGCGGCGTGATTGTGGAAGAAGGACCTTCGGCGGAATTCTTTTCCCACCCGAAGGAGGAGAGAAC
This sequence comes from uncultured Blautia sp., assembly GCA_946629475.1. Lineage (GTDB taxonomy): Bacteria > Bacillota > Clostridia > Lachnospirales > Lachnospiraceae > Blautia_A. The sequence continues at coordinate 5,723 of CAMOXX010000171.1, forward strand.
CAGGCAGTTTCTGCGGAGAGTGCTGGGAGAAAAACAATAAGGAACTGTTCAGAAATAACGTGTGCAGTTTACGCAGGATGCTTTTTCGAG
>CAMOXX010000172.1 GCA_946629475.1 uncultured Blautia sp.
ACAGCAGAGCATTCTGGACGGCTCCGGTCTTCTGGATAACGTCACGATCCGTCAGAAGTTCCAGAACACGGCCATCATGGGCGATTCCATCACAGAGTCGATCTGGGAGTACAATTATCTGGATCAGGATGTCGTGATCAGCCAGCGAGGCCTTTCCGTGGTCAACGCCAACGATCAGGTCGCGACAACCATCGCCATGAATCCCAAGGTAGTCTTCATGGCATTCGGCTCCAACGATCTGGAATCCTACGAGTCTAACGTACAGGGATTCATCGACGGTTACAAAAATCAGATCAGAAAGCTTCAGGAAGCTCTGCCGAATGTGCCCATCTATATCAACTGTGTTCTTCCCATCACGGAAGAAGCCATCGCCGGAACTCCCGCGCTTCAGTACTATCCGCAGTACAACGAAGCCCTGATTTCCATGTGCGATGAATTCGGCCTTACCTTTATCGACAACGCATTTATTGTGGAAAACAATCCGGGCCTCTATGAGCCGGACGGACAGCATGTCCTTTCGGAATACTATCCGCAGTGGTTAAGCTACATGGCTTACATCGCCGGACTATAAGAAACCGTCTACAGTCGCAGCTGTTCTTTTATGGGGGTTGAAAATGCAGTTTTCAAAAAGCCTGATCATCAAGGCAGCCATGGTTATTTTTCTTGGCCTGTACCTTGTATGGATTTATAATTCAGACAATGCGAAGGACCTCTCCATGGACCAGATCGCCTCATCCATGGAGAATATCGCCACTGTCACGGAAATGCAGAAGCGTGACAAAGGAGATCTTCAGCGGTATTATTCCATCATGGATACGGATACCGAGGGCTTCTTTTTCTATAAAGATGTTTCTCCCATGTCGGTAAATGAAATCCTGATTCTGAAAGCCGGCTCGAAGGATGAGGCGTCTTCCCTGCTCGAAGCAGCCGAATCCCATCTTGAAAGCCAGGAAAATGTCTTCGGAGCTTACGGGACCGACCAGATGGCCCTGCTTTCGGAGGCATCCGTGGAGTCCAGAGGAAATTATGTATGGTACATGTGCGGGCCGGATGCCGGTGCCTGGCATGACGCGTTTACCTCGATGATCTGATCAATTATCGTAAACGAAATAAACCATTTCGTTTACGATATTCTCGCTCGTAGAATAATTGCTGGTTTGAGCAAGCTCAAACCGCAATTCTTTCCTCGCTTACTATAGGAGTAGAAACATGGTCTTCAGCAGTATATTCTTCATCTTCTGTTTTCTGCCGGTCTTTATGCTGGTATATTATCTGGTTCCCGGGAGAGGCAGGGACATTGTGCTGTTCATCGGCAGCCTCATATTTTACGCATGGGGCGAGCCCGTATATGTGATCCTCATGTTGTTTTCCGCCCTCTTCAATTATTATATGGGAATGGAAATCTACGACTGCCCGGAGGAATCCATCAAAATCAACCTCATATTTACCGTCGTTGTAAATGTCTTTATTCTGTGCTTTTTCAAGTATTTCGGTTTTCTTCTGGATACCGTCAGCGGAATCACAGGACTCTCCATCGGACATCCGGAGCTTTCGCTTCCGATCGGTATTTCCTTCTACACCTTCAAGAATCTTTCATATATTCTGGATGTTCACAGGGAAAAGATCGAACCGCAGCGGAATTTTCTCACCTTCTGTGTGTACAGCACCATGTTCCCGCACATGGCGGCAGGCCCGATCGTCCGGTATGCGGATATTGAAAAGCAGCTCGCGCGCCGTCCGGTCAGCATCGCCAAGTTCGGGGTCGGCGCGGAGTATTTTATAAAAGGACTTGCCAAAAAGGTCATTCTTGCGGATAACCTCGCCGTCATATTCGGCGCGATCAGTTCTTCAAGTCATAACGCCGTGCTTACCGCCTGGATCGGCATCTTCGCCTACACCATGGAAATCTACTTTGATTTCAGCGGATACTCCGATATGGCCATCGGGCTCGGCAAGATGCTCGGCTTTGATTTTCAGAAAAACTTTGATTATCCCTATATTTCAGAAACCATCACGGAATTCTGGCGCAGATGGCATATGTCCCTCGGGAGCTGGTTCCGCGATTATATCTATATTCCTCTCGGCGGAAACAGGGTTTCGATGCCAAAGCATATCAGGAATATCCTGGTCGTCTGGGCCCTGACAGGACTCTGGCACGGCGCCAGCTGGAATTTTGTTCTCTGGGGAGTGTATTACGGGCTTCTCCTGCTTCTCGAAAAGTTTGTTCTTTCCGACCTCCTGCAGAAGGCTCCGGCAGCTGTCCGGAAGGCCTATACCATGTTCGCCGTGATGATCGGCTGGGTTTTCTTCAGCCAGACCAGCTTCGGAGCAATTGCAAAGTATCTTGGAACCATGTTCGGGCCGGCAGCGTCAGGATTCGCGGATTCCGCGACGTTCTATTATTTCCGCACCGGAATTGTGCTGTTTGTCATCTGCGTTATCTCCTGCCGTCCGTTTCTGCAGGATCGTTTCCGCAGACTGATGAAGAGGAACATGTCTCTGGCGATTGCCATCGACGCGGCTCTTTTTGCGGTATCCATTGCTTACATGGTTTACAATTCATACAGCCCGTTCCTGTATGCGAAATTCTGAATATATGCCCGTCAAGGGATTTTTGAAACAGGATACTCCTGTGCGCCGCACAGGAATGATATAGCATTTCCGGAGGATTCTCTGTATGGTACGACGAAGCAACAAACCTTTTTTCAAATACACCGGCATTATCTTCTTCAGCATTATTATTCTGGTCTTTCTGCTGAACCTGATCCTGCCTGACCGCAGCTTTTCGGACAAGGAGAACCGTGTTCTCTCCTCCTTTCCCGCACCGAATGCCAGACAGATGCTGGAAGGCCGTGAGGAAGCGAAATATGAGACTTACGTGAATGACCAGTTTCTTTTCCGCGATGCCTGGATTACCATGAAGGCCGGAATTGACCGCCTACTCGGAAAGGTCGAGTCAAACGGAGTGTGGCTCTGCAGTGACGGTTATCTTATGGAAGCCTTTCACGCTCCGTCAGATGAGCGTCTCGATGAGATGATCTCCGCTGTCGGGAATTTCGCTTCACGACACTCAGATCTTAGGCAGACCATGCTGATCGTTCCGAACGCGGTGAACATCATGTCTTTCCGCCTGCCGGCCGGCGCGCAGACAGATGACCAGAATGTCTACATGGACCGGCTGAAAAGCGCCGTCAAGGAGAACGGAATCACTTATATCGATATCCGGGATATGCTCAGCAGCCACAGCAACGAAAGGCTGTATTACCACACCGATCACCACTGGACCACACTGGCAGCCTACTACACGTACCTCGCCTCCGCGGATCAGCTGGATCTGGATACCTCGATTCTGACCTACGACCAGCTGCCGGTATCAAAGTCATTCCAGGGTACCCTGTCAGCAAAGAGCGGCTTCCGCTCCGGCGAAAAGGAAGAGATGTACGTTTTCCTTCCCCGAAACGACACCGCGCCGGATTATGTTGTAAACTATGTCACGGACCGCGTAAAGTCCGCCAGCTATTACAAGACGGAACGGCTCCAAACCCGCGACAAATACGCAATGTTTTTTGACGGGAATCATGCAGAAGTGAAAATATCCACCCCATCTGCCGAGGACCGGACCCTTCTGATTTTCAAAGACTCGTACGCAAACTGCTTTGTTCCGTTCCTTGCGCCGCATTACCGAAACATTATCATGATCGATCCCAGATACTATTATGGCAGGATCGATGATGTGATTGCGGCGGAAAATGTCAGCGAGATCCTTTATCTGTACAACGCGAATACCTTTTTCAGTGATACTTCTCTCCCGCTTACACTTGCGGATGACGGCAGCTCCGATGCGGGAGCGGAAACCGCAGCAGAGGCTGAAGTGAGCACCGGAACGGAAAACAGTTCATCCGCAGATACAACTGCAAGCCCGGCCGGAGATACAGCAGGGACAGACGGAACCACATCCCCGGGTTCAGAAAGCGAAGCTTCCGATACAGAGGATTCTGACAGCGCTGAGAACTACGACAGTGAGGATTATGACAGCGATACATGGTACGGGGATGACGAGTCCTACTATGATGAAAGCTACGACGAGAATTACGATTACGACTATGGCTATGACGACTACAGTTACGATGACTACGGTTATGATGATTACAGCTATGATGAATATGATTACAGCAATGATTATTAAATAACCCGGGAAGCAGGAAAAGAGCAGCGCCGGAAACCTTTTTTTCAAGGTCTCCGGCGCTGCTCTTTTGTATTTGTTCACTACCTGTTAAATCAGTTATGCTCTTATCATTTCCTCAACTGTTCAGTAAGGACCTGTCATCGTATAATCTGATCAGGATCAATATTCATCGTAGCTGCTTCCGCTCTCCTGATAGGTCGCATCGTAATCATCCACATAGGAGCCGTCTTCCTGCTCGTAGTAGTTATTGCCTTCTTCGTCTGTGTAGGTACCATCCTCGTTCTGCATAATGGTTACAGGACGTCCGGAACCATCGGATACAAGGCCGATCACCTCAGTGTCCGGAGCGCTGGCCGGCATTGTTGTGCTGTAATATGCACCCATGCTGTCCTGGAAGTTTCCGCCGCCGATGGCATAGTAAACATTGCCTGATCCGTCATAGAATGTTCCGTTGCTTCCGGTGATGTTGACAGGACGTCCGGAACCCTGGGAGTAAACAAGGTATGTCTCATTCGGGGTATCCGGTACAACTGCCGGTGCCTCAGTCTGAGCTGCAGGAGCAGGTGTTGTTGTCTGAGTATTTGCTGTGTTTGCGGCCGGTGCGGTGCTGCTCAGATAATCTGCAGATACAAAACCGGATCCATTATTGTAAGCGATCTGATACCATCCATAGTCTGCTCCGTTGTGCTGTACAACACCTGTAACTTTTACAGCACTGCCGTTGCTGAGTGAGCCGAGAGACTGGGAAGAAATAGAATAGCTGCTTCTTACGTTAAGGCTGTCCTGGCTGACTTTTACATACATGGTCATGTCACGCGGAACGATCGTGAACTCAGCTGCGGCCGGAGCATCGGTCTGCACTGCTGTCTTTGTATCGTACTGAAGCACCTTAATGGAAAGAATGGACTGATTTACTTCATTCATTACTGCCGGATTGGTAACCAGGCCGTTTGCGATAAAGACCTCATTCTGGGTGGTATAAGCTGCTGTAAGTGTATTTACATACTGAGAATCTGCCGTGCGGATATCCGGAAGTTTTTCTCCGTTAGAAAAATGATCTACTGTAATAACATTGGAACCGTCTGACAGTGCAACCCAGACCTGCGGATCCTGAACCTCTACCCATGAATCATTCGGAAGCTCAATAGAAATAATTCCATCCGGGGATGTATAAGTTGCTGCTGATGCTGTAACTGCCATTCCAAATAATGCGGCTGCCGCAAGTGCTGTTAACATAGCTTTCTTAAACATAATAAAATATCTCCTTTCATGTTTTGTGTCATATATTCATTTCAGAGGATTATGCCTGAGCGGCATCCTGCTGCATGATTATCATGTTTACAAAGTAATATACGTGATCTGGCTGAAATATCCACGAACAATCGAATTTTTTTAATTTTTTAAAAAAGAGACAATTCATAACGAATTGTCTCTTTTAAAAGAGGTGCCACCCGGATTTGAACCGGGGGTGGAGGTGTTGCAGACCTTTGCCTTACCACTTGGCTATGGCACCATAGCTCCCCCTGTTGGACTCGAACCAACGACACCGCGGTTAACAGCCGCGTG
>CAMOXX010000173.1 GCA_946629475.1 uncultured Blautia sp.
AATGATAATTTTTATATATTTTTTCGCAATAGTTAGAATTGACTAAACTATTTAGTGCAAATGAGGACGGTAAAGCATTCTGAGAACGTCTGCCGGATAAATTATGAGAGCAAAAATGAGCAAACCGGCCACTATGCAGTGATTGAATTTCTCACATCAATGTGGTAAAGTAGACGTAAATGTTCCGCCTTCCCCATGGGGTGCTGAACAGTTACAAATTTCATGTAAAACACCCCGGATACCCGGGGCAGAAAAAGAGGTGTACTTAAGAATGCATAAAGAGTTTCTGATGGGAAACGAGGCGATCGCCCTCGGGGCGCTGGCCGCAGGGGTGAATCTGGTTTCGGGCTATCCGGGCACTCCTTCCACAGAGGTTCTGGAGACGATCGCGAAGCGAAATCCCGGCAATGTCTATGTGGAATGGTCCATCAACGAGAAGGCGGGCATGGAAGTTGCCGCCGGAGCCGCCTATACCGGAGCCAGAGCCCTTGTGACGATGAAGCAGGTCGGCCTGAATGTGGCTTCGGATCCACTGATGAGCCTGGAATATATTGGTGTGAAAGGCGGGATGGTCGTGCTTGTCGCAGACGACCCGGGTCCCATCTCCTCCCAGACAGAGCAGGATACGCGAACCTTCGGCATGTTCTCCAAGGTTCCGGTGTTTGACCCCTCCTCCGTGGCGGAAGCCTACGAGATGATCCAGGAAGCTTTTGATTTTTCGGAAAAATACGGAACTCCGGTTTTCTTCCGGGCCACCACCCGGGTTGATCACGGATATGAAGCGATCGACGTAAAGGATCCCGAGGAGTATCTGGTTCATACGCCGGAAGGATTTGTCAAGGATCCCTCCCGCTGGGTCATCTTCCCGCGGCTTTCGGTGAAAAACCACGCGTTGATTGAAAAGCGGAACGCAGACCTGAAGGAGGTCTTTTCGGATTATTCCCGCAACAGAATCATCCCGGAGCCGTCCGCTCCCTGCCGCATCGGCATCGCTTCGCAGGGCGTCAATTTCATGTACGTGATGGATTCGCTCCGCGGAAGAAATGTCCGGGTGCTGAAGGTTTCCACGCCGTTCCCCTTCCCGGAAAAGCTGGCACTGTCCTTCCTTGAGGGTCTGGATGAGGTGCTCTGCATTGAGGAACTTGATCCCGTGATCGAGCGCGCTCTCACTTACATCTGCGGAAAGTATCACCTTCCGGTCAGAATTACAGGCAAGCTTACCGGCCATATCCCTCCATCGGGCGAGAACACGATGGAGATTACGGACAAGGCAATCACTGCACTGGTAAGTTCCCATGATGCCGGGCGTGAGGATCCCGCGAGCACTTCGGCTCAGCCTTTCGCTGCATCGCAGCAATCGCCAATCGCTCCGGCCGGAATACCGGATGCATCGACGCAGTCTGCCCCGCAGCAGTCGCCTGACGCACTGTCCGCATCCACTGACGTGCTTCCCGAGCCGCCGGCTCTTCCTGTCCGGCCGCCCGTTCTCTGCGCGGGATGTCCGCACCGGGCTTCCTTCTACGCAGTAAAAACCGCGATGCGCGGGCAGAAAACGATCTACTGCGGCGACATCGGCTGTTACACGCTGGGCAACGCGTCTCCTCTGGATATGTGCGATACCTGCCTCTGCATGGGCGCCGGAATCGGAATCGCGCAGGGAGTGCAGCATATTGAGCCCGATACCAAGTGCTTCGCCTTCGTGGGTGATTCGACCTTCTTTGCTTCCGGCATCACCGGAACGATCAACGCCTTTTACAATCAGTCGGACATGACCCTGGTTGTTCTGGATAACTCAACCACAGCCATGACGGGCCACCAGCCGCATCCCGGCACCGGGCGGACGGTCATGGGCCAGATTGTTGAAAAAGTGAGCATCGAGCGGGTTCTCACCGCGATCGGTCTGACCACGGTTGAGACTGTCGATCCCCTGGATTTTGCCCTTGCGGTGGAAACCGTAAAGAGAGTTTCCGCACAGCCCGGTGTGAAAGCGATCATCTTCCGGTCGCCCTGCGTTGCGATTATCAAGCCCCAGGAGCGGTCGCAGGTCGACCCGGATAAATGCATTGCCTGCGGCAAATGTATCCGCGAGCTCGGATGTCCGGCGCTGATCCTCGACAGGGAACATACCAATGCGAAAGGCGCAAATAAAGCTGCGATTGACGCGTCCCTCTGCACGGGCTGCACGCTCTGCGAGCAGCTGTGCCCGGTAAAGGCCATTTCAGGAGGGAGGAAACCGCAATGAACAAAAACATTATCTTATGTGGTGTCGGCGGACAGGGAACAATCCTGGCTTCCCGCCTGATTGCCGCTGCAGCCATGAACAGGAACATTCCGATCCGGACTGCCGAGACCATCGGAATGGCGCAGCGGGGAGGCAGTGTGTTCAGCCATCTCCGCCTGGGCAGCGGCGTACATTCTCCGCTGATCGCAAAAGGTGAGGCCGACCTGATCATCGGCTTTGAGCCGGGCGAGGCAGTGCGGCTCCTTCCGTTCCTGAAAAAAGACGGAACCGTTGTGGTCAGCAGCCGTCCGGTCATGCCGGTGAGCGCCATGATCGGAAACAGCTCCTACGACCCGGAGGCGATGATCGGTTATCTTAAGGAAAATGTAAAGAATCTTATCATTGTAGATGCTGACAGAGCAGCCCGGGATCTCGGCTCTTACAAGACACTGAATGTGGTACTCCTCGGAGCTGCCCTGAAAAGCGGGGAACTCATGCTTACGAAGGAAGATCTTGAACAGGCAGTTCAGGAAAAGGTCCCGGGGAAATTTCTGGAACTGAACAGAAAAGCTCTGGAATGGAGCAGATAAAGTCAGAAGGGAGAAACAAAAATGCAAATCAGCGAAAAACAGCTTTCTCAGGTAGATCATCAGGTCAAGCGCCTGATCGCCGCCGACAATTTTTACGGAAAACGCCTCAAAGAGGCAGGCGTCGACTCCGTCGCCACAGTTGAAGATTTCCTCAATCTGCCGTTTTCCGAGAAGCAGGACCTTCGCGAAGCCTATCCCCTCGGACTGATGACCTGCAGCGAGGATGAGGTCGTCCGGATCCATTCTTCCTCGGGAACCACCGGCATGCCGGTCATCATTCCTTATACCGCAAAGGACGTGGATGACTGGGGCGAAATGTTCAAGCGCTGCTATGAATATGCCGGAATCACCAGCAGGGACCGGATTCAGATCACCCCTGGATACGGCCTGTGGACAGCCGGAATCGGATTCCAGAACGGCTGCGAAAAGCTCGGCGCCATGGCCATTCCGATGGGTCCCGGAAACACCGACAAGCAGCTGCAGATGATGATGGATCTCAAGTCGACGGTCATCTGCGCGACTTCTTCCTACGCTCTTCTTCTGGCAGAAGAGATCGAAAAACGGGGAATCCGAAACAAAATCCATCTAAAAAAAGGTGTGATCGGGTCGGAGCGCTGGGGCGAAAAGATGCGGAAACGGATCTCCAGCGAGCTTGGAATTGAACTTTATGATATTTACGGGCTGACCGAAATTTACGGCCCGGGAATCGGTATCAACTGCAAGTATGATACCGGAATGCACTACTGGGATGATTATCTGTACCTTGAGATCATCGACCCGGCGACAGGAAAGAACGTTCCGGACGGGGAGTGGGGTGAGATCGTCATCACAACCCTGGTGAAGGAAGGAGCTCCGCTGATCCGCTTCCGTACCCATGACCTTTCCCGCATCATACCGGGCGAGTGCCCGTGCGGCAGCCATCATCCGAGGATCGATGTGATTTCCGGCCGCAGTGACGATATGATGAAGATCAAAGGCGTCAATGTATTCCCGAAACAGATCGAGGAAATCCTCGGCACATTCCCGGAGCTCTCCAGCGAATACCAGATCCGTATTTCACATCTGGACGGCAAGGATACCATGCGTATCTATGTGGAAGCCTCCGGCGTCAACGATTTCAAATCGCTCCAGCAGAGAGTCGCTGCAGCCGTCAAGAGCCGTATCGGATTCACACCGATCGTCTACGTTGTAGAGCTGGGATTCCTGCCGCGCAGCGAGAAGAAGTCCAAGAGAGTGATTGATGAGAGGTTCCAGTAAGGATCGGGATAAATCCCGGACTCTTTACTTGTACTTCTTTTGGGGAGGGGGCCGCTCAGAGTTGCGAAGCCCGCTGCCCCCTCCCCAACCCCCTCCCCTTTCGGGCACGCTTTGTGAAACGCAGGGCAATGGAACGAATCAGGATCGATGCTCTGCCCCCTCCTAAAAAAGATAGTTCGAAGCCTCGTTTCGTAAAAGAGTCTGAGACTCTCTCACTCCACTTTCGGCAGCGCCGCGATACTCTTTGCCAGGTCTTCATCAGTCGGGATCGTGTCGGTCATCGTTCCGTCGTTATACTGCTGATAAGCGACCATATCAAAATATCCGGTTCCGGTCAGGCCGAACAGGATCGTCTTTTCTTCTCCCGTCTCCTTGCATTTCAGCGCCTCGTCAATGGCCGCCCGGATTGCATGACTGCTCTCCGGTGCAGGCAGGATTCCTTCAACTCTTGCAAACTGCTCTGCTGCCTCGAAAACCGATGTCTGTTCCACCGCAACCGCCTCCATGTATCCGTCATGGTAGAGCTGTGAGAGAACCGGGCTCATGCCGTGGAACCGGAGGCCGCCCGCATGGTTGGCTGATGGGATAAAGCCCGAACCCAAGGTGTACATTTTCGCGAGCGGGGTAATCATGCCAGTATCGCAGAAATCATATGCGTACACGCCTCTGGTGAAGCTGGGGCAGGAAGCCGGCTCTACCGCGACGATTCGGTAATCCTTCTCCCCGCGGAGCTTTTCACCCATGAACGGCGCAATCAGGCCGCCCAGGTTCGATCCGCCGCCAGCGCATCCGATGATGATGTCCGGCTCGATTCCGAATTTGTCGCAGGCTGCCTTTGCCTCAAGGCCGATCACTGACTGATGCAGAAGTACCTGGTTGAGAACGGAGCCGAGAACATAGCGGTAACCTTCGCTCGAAACCGCAACCTCCACTGCCTCCGAGATCGCGCATCCAAGGCTTCCCGTTGTTCCCGGGAACTCTGCGTTGATCTTGCGCCCGATATTTGTCTCCATCGACGGAGAAGGAGTTACCTCTGCGCCGTAGGTGCGCATCACTTCACGGCGGAAGGGCTTCTGCTCATAGGATACCTTCACCATGAATACCTTGCAGTCCAGGCCGAAGTACGCGCAGGCCATCGAAAGTGCGGTTCCCCACTGTCCTGCACCTGTCTCGGTCGTCACACCCTTGAGGCCCTGCTTCTTTGCGTAATAGGCCTGAGCGCTCGCTGAATTCAGCTTGTGACTTCCGCTGGTGTTGTTGCCTTCAAATTTAAAGTAGATTTTTGCGGGTGTACCCAGCGCCTTTTCCAGGTTGTAGGCCCGGATCAGCGGCGACGGACGGAAAGTTTTGTAGTATTCCTGGATTTCCTGCGGGATATCAAAATACGCGGTATCGTTGTCCAGTTCCTGCTCCACCAGTTCTGCGCAGAATACAGGGGTGAGATCCTCGGCTGTGACAGGCTTGCCGGTACCCGGATTCAGCATCGGAAAGGGCTTGTTCTTCATATCGGCCCGGACATTGTACCACCTGGTTGGGATTTCATTTTCTTCAAGATACATTTTGTAGGGGATCTTCTTCTCTGCTGCCATGATTTTTCCTCCTTCTCATGCTGCATACGGCCCGTAAATCCTTAGGAACTGTTCAGAAATAACGTGTGCA
>CAMOXX010000174.1 GCA_946629475.1 uncultured Blautia sp.
TAAAAAAAGAAAGGGGACAGTTAATATGCTTTCTGCTGCAATGATATTTGGCGATAAGATGGTTCTGCAGCGTGAAAAACCGATCGCAGTCTGGGGCAGCGCCGATCCCGGAGCGGAAGTGAAAGTCTCTCTGGATGGCGCCGAAGCTGTGGCTGCAGCGGACGAATCAGGCTCATGGAAAGTGTCGCTTCCGGCTCATGCCGCAGCGAGAGGGCTGACCCTGACGGCTGAATCAGGCGGGGAAAAACTTGCATACACTGATGTGTCGGTCGGAGAGGTGTGGATCGCCGGCGGCCAGAGCAATATGGAGTTTTACCTTGGGTTTGAAAAAAATTATGAAGAGGTTCTTGCCTCCTTCGAGAGTGAGGATGTCCGCTTTTTTGACTATCCGGATGTCGCTTACGAGGGTGAGCTGAACGACCGGAATTATATTCACGAGGGCTTCTGGAGGAGCAGTACCAGGGAGGATCTGGGCTATTTTTCGGCGGTCGGGTTTTACTTTGCAAGGGATCTGCAGAGAGCGCTCGGCGTTCCTGTCGGAATTGTCGGATGCAACTGGAGCGGGACGACAGCTTCGGCGTGGATGGATCCGGCCTTCCTCAGGGGAACTCCCGGGGAAATCTGGCTCAGGGATTATGAGAAATTTGAGGCGGAGATCGACAAAGACGAATTTATGCGGAGGTATCGTCAGAACCCGATGAATGATACGACTGACCGTCTGGCACTGCCGTTCAACATCAAGAGCCTGAAGATCGGCCTGACACAGGAGGAACAGGCTGCAGCGATGCAGGAGATAGGGACGGGAGATGCTGATGTCTCCGGGTTTGTTTTTGCGGGGAGGCCGGGCGGCCTGTACAGTACCATGGTTCGGAAAATAGCACCGTATACATCCCGCGGTGTTATCTGGTATCAGGGGGAATCCGACGGGGATGCGCATCCGGAGGTCTACGATGAGGTGTTCAGCCGGATGATCGCCAACTGGAGAGAACTGTGGGCGGATGCTCTCCCGTTCCTTTTTGTACAGCTTGCGCCTTTCCGGAAATGGATGATGTCGTCAGGTGATAATTACGGGATTGTCAGGAAATGTCAGGAAGAAGTTTCAAAAACGGTTGCGGGAACATGGATGACGACAACGGGTGATGCCGGCATGGAGTATGACATTCATCCCAAGAACAAAAAACCGGTAGGAGAGAGGCTTGCGCTCCTTGCCCTCGGACATGTTTACGGGCAGGACATCCTGTGCGACCCGCCGGAACTGGAATCGGCCTGCATTGAGGAGAAATCATTGATCCTCACATTCAGGAATGCGGAGGGTCTTCACCTGAAAGGCGAATGCGTGAACGCGCTTCAGCTGGTGACGGAGGAAGGAAATGTGCTGGATGCTTCCGAGGGGGAAATCATCCATGGAAAGCTTGTCGTTGACCTTCGGAATACCGGATGCCCCGATGTTCGGAAAATCCGGGAGATCCGTTTTGCGCAGGAACTGTATTATGAGGTCAACCTGTATAACGGTGCAGGAATCCCCGCAAAGCCCTTTGTCCGGAGAATCGTCTGACACACTGTACCTGCCGTTCTGGAGGTGATGGATTATGAAAGTCAATGAGACCATGATGCAGTACTTTGAGTGGTATCTGCCGAATGACGGGCTTTGGTGGAAGCGATGCGCGGCCAAAGCGGAAAACTTAAAGAATCTTGGAATAACGAGCGTCTGGCTTCCCCCTGCCTACAAGGGAACCTCTCAGGAGGATGTGGGCTATGGCGTCTATGATATGTATGACCTCGGTGAATTTGACCAGAAAGGCACCGTGAGGACCAAGTACGGAACCAAGGAGGAATATCTGGAAGCAATCCGGGCCTTCCATGATAATGGAATCAAAGTTTTTGCTGACATTGTGCTGAATCACCGGATGGGCGGGGATGAGACTGAAGAGACGACCGCAGTCACGGATGACCCGGAAAACCGTCTGGAGCAGGTGGGCGGCGAGCAGAAGGTCAAAGTCTGGTCGAGGTTTACATTTCCGGGGCGGCACGGCAAGTACAGTAAATTTATCTGGGACCACACACATTTCAGCGGCACCGACTGGGATGAAAATACACAGAAGGGGGACCTGATTTACCGGTTTACCGGAAAAAAGTGGGATCCGGATACCGACCCGGAAAAGGGGAATTTTGATTACCTGATGGGCATGAATGTGGATATGGACAACCCTGTCGTGGTGGCAGAGACGCAGAAATGGCTGCAGTGGTACATTGAAACTACCGGTCTGGACGGCCTGCGGCTGGATGCGGTGAAGCACATCAGCTTTCCGTTTTATAAAGAACTGCTGTCCTCGATCCGGAAAAGGATGAACATGCCGCTGCCTGCCGTCGGGGAATACTGGAGCGGCGACCTGGGGCGCCTTCTGTATTACCTGGACTCGGTGGACAATGAGATGTCCCTGTTCGACGTGGCGCTTCACTATAACTTTTACAACGCGTCGGCGGCGGGCGGAGGGTATCCGCTGAATACGATCCTGGACAACAGCCTGGTCAGGGAACGCCCGGAGAAGGCGGTCACCTTTGTGGACAACCACGATACCCAGTACGGCCAGAGCCTGCAGTCCTTTGTTGAGGACTGGTTCAAGCCTCTGGCCTATGCCATCATTCTGCTGAGAGAGGATGGCCTTCCCTGCATCTTTTATTCGGACTATTATGGAAATCCGGTGCAGAACCGGCCGCTGGTTCCGAACCTGGGCAAGCTGATCAAGGCCAGGCATGAATATGCCTACGGCGGGCAGAAGGATTATTTTGAGGATGAGCATGTCATCGGCTGGACGCGGTCCGGTGACGATGAGCACCCGGATTCCGGCCTTGCCGTTGTGATGAGCAATGCGGAAGGCGGCAGCCTGCGCATGGAGATGGGCTCACGATACGCTGGTGAAGAATTCTATGACGCTCTGGGCAACTGCCCGGAACCGGTGCTGATCGGTGAGGATGGATTCGGCGATTTCCGCACCGAGGGCGGCAACGTGGCGGTGTGGCTGCGGAAGAACGCATTTGAAAATTTAATTGTCAATGAGTGACCAATAAATCAGCCCTTCATGAGGAATGCGAAGCATTCCGAATGAGGGGGCTGGGGTGCTTAATCATGCCTTGTGTCATCGTCAAAGCATTCGCAGAACCGGGCGGCAAAAGCGGGCGGTTCATTATGCAGGTAAAGATGTGTCCGCTCTCCGTAAGCCAGCATGCGGAAGAGAGCAATCCCTTTTCGGCGCTCCTCTGTGACCAGTGTGGTTACAGAGGAGGGGGCCGCGCAGAGCATGTGCCACAGGATCATCGGGGAAACGCCCCACAGATGACTCAGGAGTACGCTCTCCACCCCGAAATGGCAGAAAAAAGCCAGGGTGTCGTGGCTGGGGCGCTCTGCCCGGTAGAACCGCCCGTCCCGCCGGTATCCGTGTTCTGCAAGCAGCGCATCAAACGATTCCGTTACATACCGGTAATCCTCCCCGGCATGCCCGGGGAGAAGGTACTCGTTTTTGTACCAGTCTTCTGCCCGGTAGAACCGCGGATCAGCCATCCAGTCTGCAGGGAGCCAGTCCCACATGATATGCTTCTGCTCTGCATCATCCGGACGGATGATTCTCGTATCAAATTCCTTCAGCCAGGGAAGCACTTCGGCTGTACGCCCCATCTTTTTAAGAGTCAGCGAAGCGGTGTCCTGAGCTCTCCCGTAAGGGGAGACATAAAAAGCGGTGATGTCTGCTTTGGAAAGCTCCTCCGCGAGATATTCGGCTTCTTTCCATCCTTTTTCGGTCAGGGAGTCCCTGCTGTAGTCCGGATCTCCGTGCCGTATGATCAGTAATTTCATTTTCCTTTCGCATCCTCCCTGTTCTGGGCAAACGAATCCACCATCTCCTGCAGTTCCAGAAAACGTTCGATTTTCCGGTCAAGCTCTGCATCGACGGCTTCCTTCTGTTTAGTCAGCTCTTCAAGCTTCATATAGCTGGTTGCGTTCTGCTCCATTTCTTTTTCAAGGGCGTCCGACTGTTCCGTCAGGGCATCGATTTCAGACTCGATGGTATCATACTCCCGCTGTTCCTTGAAATTCAGCCTGGTTCTGGGGCGTTTCTCCCGCTGCCGCGGGACATTTTGGGGTTTTTCCGCGGAGGAGATAACCGTTTCGGCATCCTGGGAGGATTCCAGAAGCCTGCGGATCCGATAATCCTCATAACCGCCCTCGTTCTGCAGGATACTGCCGTCAGATTCAAACGAAAAAATCCGGTTGACTGTGCGGTCCAGAAAATAACGGTCGTGGGAAACAACGATCACCACACCGGGAAAGTGATCCAGATAATCTTCCAGAATCTGCAGTGTCTGGATATCCAGATCGTTTGTCGGCTCATCCAGCACCAGCACATTCGGCGATTCCATCAGAACCCGGAGGAGGCAGAGCCGCCTTTTTTCGCCGCCGGAAAGCTTGCTGATGGGAGTGTACTGGGCCTGGCTGTCGAACAGGAACCGTTCACACATGGAGGAGGCGGATACCAGTCCTTCCGAAGTGCGGATGAACTCGGCCCCTTCCCGGATATAGTCGATGACGCGGAGAGCCTCATCCAGTGCTTCGTTTTCCTGGCTGAAATAGCCCGGAACCACGGTCTGTCCTATGGAGACGGATCCGGTATCCGGCTCCTCCAGACCGAGCAGAATCCGCAGGAGTGTGGACTTGCCGCACCCGTTGGGACCGATGATGCCAACGCGGTCATTTTTCAGAAAAGTATAGGTGAAGCCGCGAAACAGCTCTCTGCCGGAGTATGCTTTGGAAAGCCCCTCAGCCTCGATAATTTTGTTCCCGAGACGGGAAGGAAGGGAGGAGATGACCATGTTCCGTTCTTCCACGATTCTGTCCCTGTCCCGGAGAGCTTCGAACCGCTGAATGTGGGCCTTCTGCTTGGTGGAGCGGGCTCTGGCGCCGCGCATCATCCAGGCGAGGTCCTGCTTGTAAAGGGCGGCCATTTTCCGCTCGGCGGCCAGGGCAAAGTCGAGCCTTTCCTGTCGGGTCTGCAGGTATTTTTCGTAATTTCCTTCATAGCGGAAAATGTTTGCCTTATCGATCTCCCAGATTGTGTTTGTCACCGCGTCAAGAAAATAACGGTCATGGGTAACCATGAGTAGGGCTCCCTTGAAGGAACAGAGCCATTCCTCCAGCCATTCGATCATATCATGGTCCAGATGGTTGGTCGGCTCATCCAGAATCAGAAGGTCACAGGGGGTCAGAAGGGCAGCTGCGAGAGCAGCTCTTTTTTTCTGCCCGCCGGACAGGATATCCGGTTTGATTTCGGGATCGGCGATGCCGAACCGCTGCAGCATGGCTTTGGCTTCGCCCTCCGTGTTCCAGTGCTCCTCCTTTCCGTAGATGGACTGAATCACATTTTCGAGAATGCTTTTTTGTGAATCAAATACCGGGTTCTGCGGAAGGCAGGAGATCCGGAGACCGTTCCGTGTGGTTACTTCCCCGCTGTCGGGCTCAAGGGAGCCGGAGAGAATGGAAAGGATCGTGGATTTGCCGGTTCCGTTGACTCCTATGATGCCGATGCGGTCATGGTCGTCAATACCGGCTGTGACATCTTGAAAGATCAGTTTGTTTCCGAGGGTGATGCTGATATGTTCCAGTGTTAGTATATTCATACAGAGACTCCTGTTCTGAAAAATGATCTATGCCCAAGTCCGTTCACCCA
>CAMOXX010000175.1 GCA_946629475.1 uncultured Blautia sp.
GGCGCGGCCTGATCAGGATCAAAGCCTGTTCCTTAAAAAGTGAATAGCATTCATCTGTCTCATATATATTCCGAAGGGGGCAAAAGCTGACCACATCAATCTTTATGAAACAGCCCTGTCAGGCAAATTGTATCTATTGAAGGGTCTGTTTCAATATGATATAATCTGCTTGTTTGCATAAGATTATTCAACTTTCCAAGTTGTTTTTGATTGTCCTTGCATGTTGAGGAATGAGATATCTGAAAGAATTCTGAGGAATTGGATGTCTGGAAGAAAAAGGCTGACAGACTATTTGAATCAATTATGGGCAGAGGTTTCACATGACAGATTATGATCGTATAAGGACAGGCCGGCATTATATGTATACTGTGGCGATACAGAAGGCTGTTGACCACCTGGAGGACACCTTTCAGGCCATTGTGGACAGAGGGGATGTCATCCGGAAGCGGGAGCAGCTGAGGAAAGCGCAGGGGGATGACAATTATGGGACGGTGCTGAGGGAGCTGAGAGATATGCTGGACAGCCTTGGCATCCCATACGACAGGCGCAGGACGGACTATGCTCATTACGCGTCATTGATCGAACAGGCTGACATCCCGGATTCGGTGGAGGTTGAGAAGCGGATGCTCCTTGCGCTCTATCAGGAGTATGTGAACTATCCCGGGCCTGTGCAGTACATGGAAAGGATCGTGGACAGGCTTTGCACGGATGAGGATGGATGGAATTCTGATCCGCTGAGGGTAAGAATCCTGAAACAGTTTCTGAAATATGGAAATGGGCTGGCGGATGTCGTGACGCCGGAGGGGAGAAATGTCTTTGGCGGCAGAAAGGCGGTCATTTCTTATGTCAATCAAAGGGGCGGGCATGCGTCGGCAAGGCGCATTTCCGAAGCAGACCTTTCCCTGCTGGATGACGGGCTGTTCGGGGAATATCTGGCTCAGTGCCGGGAGGCTTCCGGGCAGAAGCTGAAGGAGCTGAAGAAATACCGTGGGCCATACGGGATCATTAAGCTTGCGGATGACCTGGCTTCCGGGCGTGTGATCCGTGAGGAAGGGATCAAAAGAGGGCTGTACCTGTTCGCGATCGTATATGGGATGACATACGACCCGGAAGCTTCAGGGACAGGGACGGATGGGCGGACAGCTTCGGCCATGCTTCCGGGGACGGAAGACGCGATCCTGAAGGACTCGGATATCGTCAAAAACCTGTTCTATGATTATTACACCACCAACCTGCTCCGGTATGTCTGCGGAGAGGGCGAGGATGGTACAGGGGCGGGACCGGAAGATGGAAAAGGAGAGGATCCCTCCGGAATCAGCGTGAACTATAAGAACTTTGCGGAGATCGTGTACCTGTACTATATCCATCAGGAAGAACGCGGGCCTGCCAGCTCGGCGGAAGGGCGCGCGGAGAGGATCCGGAGGTCCACGGAGATGATCAACCGTCTGATCCGCAATCAGGGAGAATGCCCGCCGTCGCTCTATCCGCGTGAGAACATCTCTGAAGAACTGAAGACGGGGTGGCTCGGGAAAGCCATCCTGGATTATTCAGAGGCGGATTTTGAGCAATATATGCAGAACCATTACCTGTGCAGCACGGATAAGGCCTATGACATGGAAACAGGAAAGCTGTCCTCCGTGAAAAACAGCATCGGCCTGATGAAGGTCGAAAATGACCAGGTTACAGCCCATAAGTGTTACCTGAAGCTGATGGACCGGCTGATGTTCCTGGGCGGGACTGTGGAGATTCCTGATCTGTCAAAGGCCGGGAGGAAGAACGCATCCTCCGGATATGCGCTGTTCAAGGATGAGCTCATATACAGTACCGTCGGGACGGAGCAGTTTGTATTCTATCAGTTCACCGTTAAAAAGCGGGATGAAACCAGGCCGATGTCCTATAAGAAGATCGTTGGGAAGCTCAAAGGCGGCCGGATGGTTCCGCATATGAACTATTTCAGATATTTTGACGATGCGTCATATCAGCCGGACCGGGAAACCGGCTCCTTCGGATTGCTGCTGCGGGATGACATTTCCGGAAAGGATTCGGACAGCGCCATCTATGACTATGGGATCTGGTTTACGGACCTGGATATGCTCACATCGGGAGCAGCAGAAGGTGAGAAGAAAGCAGGCGACGGGGAAGGCGGAGAAAACAGGGAAGGCAAAGTGACCGGAGACAGCAAAGTGACAGGGGAAGGCAAAGTGAACGGAGACGGCAAGGCAACAGGGGAAGGCAAAGTAACAGTGAAAAGCAATGTGACCGGTCAGGCTGACAGGGAACAGTTTGCGCGGTTTGTCAGCGTCCTGCGGGCTTTCAGCAGCCTGCTTGTCCTTCCGGCAGATGATGAAGTGATGCCGGAAAACATGACACGGTCAAAGCTTCTCACGGCATATTATTACGCCTTTAATAAGGATGCGGAAACGTCCTACGGGAAGGAACGAGGCAGAAGCTTCCGGGAAATATACGCAGATTTCAAGGCCGGGGCAAATACCCTGCTGGAAAAGTGCAATTACGTACCTTTTGGGGAAAGAAACCTCTTTGATGTACTGCTGGCTTTCTCTGCATATGCATATGTCAACCTGTAGCCTGTTTCAAAGGATTTCAGGCTTGCTCTCCGGTGGGGCTTGCAGCATTCATTGCAATCAATGGGCATATGCACAGCATCATTGCAATCAGTGAACTTCTGCACAGCAGGGGAAAAGGATTCGGGGCAACATGATTAAGGAGAATACAGGTAAATGTATATGGTAAGGGAGTACTCTGCTGCCGGAACGGCACATAATAAAAACCAGGATGTCGTAAGGCGGATCGAAAACGGCAGGTTTCAGGTGATCGCGCTGGCAGATGGCGTCGGATCCTGCGTGAACTCCGGAAAAGGCGCGGAGATTGCCTGCAGCTGTGTCATGGATCTGTTTGAAAAAAGCGGTAAGTTTCTCATGAACCTTGATGATAAAAAAGCCAGGGAGCTGGTCTCGTCCCATGTCGCGTATCACCTGCAGAAGCAGGCGGATGAGATGGGGATCGAGGTTCACCAGCTGGCGAGCACATTGTCTGCCGCAATGATCGATCAGGTATCAGGGTGGTTCTTTTATTACTGCCAGGGGGACAGCCCCATATTCTTTGTCTGTGATGGAAGAATCCGTTATGTTCAGGCTGAGAAGGACAGAGGAGAGGGCATCTGCGCGACGACTACGGTCAATGGATACAGGAAGGCATGCTTCGGGAGGGGAAATGCGGATCAATGTTCTTCGGTGGTTGTGATGTCTGACGGCGCTGCTGACCGGATCTACCGTAAAAACCGTATGGTGGAGGAAGCAAAACAGGCTTTGCTCAGCCAGGATTACGCCGGCCTGATTGATATCATGAAGCAGAAGGAAGGGCCGGATGACTGCAGCTTCATCGCGGCCAGTGTCCGGCAAGGGTGCGAAAAAAGTATTGACACTGTTTCATGCATGTGTTAAAAGGATTACATGAATAATATAGTCTGACATCCAGGCGGATGTGTTTAACAAATCAAAAGGGAATTGGCTTTTACCTCAAGGGGGTAGTCTGCCTTTTTGAAGTTGTTGGCACATCGGCTTTTTTGTTGTGCCGAAAATCTGTACCTTGAAAACTTCATCCGCAGATGCGAAGAACAACTGCCGGGGAAGCAGCGCGATGAGATGAGCGTGCCAGTGGAGTGAGTTTTTTGCAGATTGCGACAAATAACTGAAACGAATTATGAAAATAAAATTTTGAAAGAGGCACATTATTATGAAGGACTATATTGGTTTCTATCAGTATCTGAACAAACAGAATATCAGAAAGCTGTCATTTGATGAAGGACAGAAGGATCTGGTATCCTTTGGTGATATGCTCAATGTCAGTTACCGGTTTCTGAACGCAGGTGATCTGTCACCTGAAGATGGGTTTTTGATCTTGCAGGCAGCTGCCTGTAAAGGGAAAAAATATACAGGTCATTTATTTATTAGTCAGGGATTTCTTTTGACGGACGCTGATGTTGACTGGATCTTTCAGGATTACGCCAGGTCAGATGGGGAAAAAGTACATGTTATAGAAGAGATGAAATCAAAAGTATATACGCTTCAGTATTCACTGGAAAATACAAATATAAAACGTTCTTCTGATTTGAGTGAGATGCAATATAGTTATTTTGATTTCCTGAGAAAACCTTTCACTGAACTAAGCCGCATGCTGGCCGACGCGAATGCTACAATTCTGGTGGTTGCCGGACATGGTAATGGAATGAACAGGAATGGCACCGGAAGTGTGTTTATTCTTCTTGCAGACGAGATGTCTGTTCGGCTAAGGGCTATGTTCTCTGCTGTCTTTCCGGGGGTATCAGTTCAGGATGCGGGTGGTTTTTCTGAACCAGGCGATAAAAAGTACTGTATCCCTGATCATGTTTTTTTAAACTGTTCGGCGACACTGTTGTATGCATTTATCACCTATTCAGGAGATGATAAAACAGAAAAAACCGATATTTCTTTTGAAGATGAGGAGCTTTTTGGCCTTGGCATGATACCTGAAAGTGAGCCTGGCATTGCGGAAGAAGAGCATGATTGTAATGATGGCCCTGTTTCGATTGATGTGCTGGAATTGAGTTCGCGTTCCTATCATTGCCTGTTACGTGCTGGTATCAATACAATAGAAGAACTTAGCAAAAAGAGTGATGATGATCTTAGGTGCATCAGGAATCTGGGTTTCAGGAATACTATGGAGATCAGGCAGAAGCTTTCAAAGTATTATGAAGACCATCCGCAGTTTATAGAGGCGTTTTCGAAAAAACAGCAGGCTAAGTCATATTATAACATGCTGGAAGAGCTGATCGGGCTGGAAGACGTAAAGAAGCAGGTCAAAAGAGTGTCTGCTTTTGCAAGGATGAGGAAAGCAATGGAAGATACCGGCAATCAGCCTGAAATATCCATGAACATGGAGTTTCTGGGCAATCCCGGCACTGCAAAGACTACTGTAGCTCGGATTATAGCAGGTATATTTCATGAGATTGGATTGCTTTCCAGCGCAGAGATAGTGGAAGTTGGCCGGGCGAATCTGATTGCGCAATATGAGGGGCAGACGGCTGACAAAGTGAAGGCTGTATTTCAGAAAGCGAAGGGAAAGGTTCTGTTTATTGACGAGGCCTATTCTCTGGTCGAGCACTGGGAAGGGGCATTTGGTGATGAGGCGATCAGTACCATTGTCCAGGAGATGGAGAATAACAGGGAGAACACGGTCGTTATATTTGCAGGCTATCCGGACAAGATGAAAGAGTTCTTTGAAAGAAATCCGGGAATGAGGTCAAGAGTTCCTTTTCACATTCAATTTAAGGACTATTCAGCTGAAGAGATGGTGAAGATTTCAGAGCTTGAGATACAAAGGAGAGGATTTTCCATAGATTACGAGGCAAGGGAAAAGCTTTTCTCTGTCTGCGAAATGGCAGTTGGCCGGCCTGACCTGGGGAATGGGCGTTTTTGCAGGAATCTGGCAGAAAGCGCTATTCTTAATTTTGCATCCAGGGTATATGGAGGCATAGATGTTCCGGAAGGCGTGCAGTATGTTTTGTCTGAAGAAGATATCATAATTCCATCCGGATTAGCTCCTTCTGAAAGAGATCGTTTAAGGATGATAGGGTTCAGAGCATCGTGATTGCAGAGGTATACACTTTGGCATGCAGTGG
>CAMOXX010000176.1 GCA_946629475.1 uncultured Blautia sp.
TCGTAATATTTACGTCCGCGCACCACCATCAGCCTCCTCTGCGGACGTAAAGATCACGACAAACACAATTCTTTACGTCCATCTCACTTGTGTTGGCAAGCATGCGGACGTAAATATTTGCATCATTCGTAATATTTACGTCCGCGCACCACCATCAGCCTCCTCTGCGGACGTAAAGATCGCAACAAACACAATTCTTTACGCCCATCCGGACAGAGTCAGAGGGGACAGGTTCCTTGAGTCAAGGAACCTGTCCCCTCTGACTCACCTCTGACTCCCTACTTACTCAAAACATTCAGAACGTGATTCTCAGCTCCTCCATCAGGCAGTCTCTGGAGTTTCCGCCCGTGTAGAACCGGAAGACTCCGTCCTCCAGGCAGTATACATGCTCATTGTTCCAGAAGCCCATGTCCTTCTTCTCAAGCCGGAAAGAAACGTTCTTTTCTTCTCCCGGCTGCAGGCAGACTTTTTCGAAGCCTTTCAGTTCTTTGACCGGGCGTACCAGGGACGCAGTCACATCCTGCATATAGAACTGTACGGTCTCTTTTCCTTCCAGAGCCCCTGTATTTTTTACCGTTACGCTGACCTGTACGGCATCCTCTGTTTCTTCTGCCTTCATCCCGGAATACTCAAACGAGGTGTACGAAAGGCCGTATCCGAACGGGAACAGAGCCTGAACCGGCGCATCCAGATAGCGGGACGTAAACTTGCTCTTGGAGCCCGGCCTTCCGGTGTTCGGGTGGTTGTAGTAAACCGGGCACTGTCCGGTGAACGACGGGAAGGAGGAAGACAGCTTTCCTTCCGGATTGACGGTTCCCGAAAGCACATGGGCAACCGCGGGTCCCATCTGGATGCCCAGATGCCAGGCTTCCACGATCGCCGGCACATATTTTTCCTCCCAGTCGAGGGCAAGCGGACGGCCGTTCATCAGTACAAGCACGACC
Organism: uncultured Blautia sp.; assembly: GCA_946629475.1. GTDB lineage: Bacteria > Bacillota > Clostridia > Lachnospirales > Lachnospiraceae > Blautia_A. The sequence goes on from CAMOXX010000176.1 coordinate 945, forward strand.
GGCTTTCCGGTGGTCATCAGCATCTCGAGGAGCTCCTTCTGTCTGCCGGGAACCGTAATGTTCGCCCGTGAGGAAGCCTCTCCGGACATGGAAACCAGTTCGCCCATCACTGCGACTATCACATCACCGTAATCGCCCGCCTTGATGATCTGATCCATATTGAGGTCTCCCTCGGGACCTCCGCAGGGGAAGTATCTCACATTCGGGAACTCCGCCTTCATGCCTTCCAGAATGGTGACACAGTCCTTCTCCTGCCAGCTCATGGCCCAGGCGCCGATGATCTCCTCTTTATTATCAGCAAGCGCGCCGACCAGAGAGACCTTCGCATCCTTTTTGATCGGGAGAATGTTCCCCTCGTTCTTCAGAAGAACGATCGATTTTTCCGCTGCCTCCCGCGCAAGGTCCGTGTGCTCTGCCGGCAGGGTCTCGTAACGCTTCATTGCCTCTTCTGTCACATACGGGTGGTCAAAGAGTCCCAGCCACATCTTCACCGAGAGAATCCTGCGGACCGCCTCATCGATCACTTCCATGGAAACACTTCCGTTTTCGACTGCTTCCTTCAGATTCTTCACATAGATTTCGGTGCCCATATCCATATCCATTCCGGCCTTTGCCGCCTGGATACCGGCATCCATATCGTCCTCGCAGATGCCATGGACAATGCACTCACGGATCGCATTGGCGTCACTCACCACAAATCCCGGGAAGCCCAGCGAATCCTTCAGAATATCGCGGAGCAAAAACTTATTAACCGTACAGGGAGTTCCGTTGAGGTCATTGAAGGCAGCCATCACAGTCGCGGCGCCTTCATCCACAGCCGCTTCAAAGGGCTTCAGGTAATTATTATAAAAAACATGCATCGCCATGCTGACGGTATTGTAGTCCCTTCCGGACTCACACGCACCGTAGCCGACATAATGCTTCAGACATGCTGCCACATAATTTTCGGTTGAGGAATGGTCATTCTGCAGGCCGCGGATCTTGGCGCGGGCAAACTGCGAGCCAAGGTAGGGATCCTCGCCGGGGCCTTCCGAAACACGTCCCCATCTGGCATCCCTGGCCACATCCACCATCGGAGCAAAATGCCATGCCACGCCTGCGGAGCGGGATTCCTTCGCCGCCATCGCAGCGGTCCTCTCCATCAGGTCCGTGTCAAAGCTGCCGGCCTCCGCGATAGCGATCGGATAGACTGAGCGGAAGCCATGAATCACATCCAGGCCGAAGATGATCGGGATGCCCAGGCGGCTCTCCTCAACCGCTATCTTCTGAAGCTCGTTCACCTTTACCGGATCCTGGACCATCAGGGAACCGACCAGGCCTTTTTTGATTTCCTCCTCATGGAAATCCTGCTTCGCGCTGCTCATGATTTTGCCGAATTCCTCTTTTGTGATCCGGCCGTCGGTCATCATCTCAATCAGTTCTTCAAAGGGGACGTCAAAGCCGCCCACGATCGAAGGGGATTCCTGGTTCATCTGACCAATCTTCTCCTCCAGGGTCATCTGGGAAATCAGTTCTTCTACTTTCTGCTTCTGCGCATCCGATAGTTTCATGGTTTCTCTCCTCTCATCCAGGTGTATTGGTAACTGTTACATATCTATACCCAGCTCTGCTCTCCAGTCCGGGCATTTTTCCGGCAGGTCAAATGCAAACCGCTTCTTCAGCCATGTCTCGGCAAGGGATACCCATACTGCCACATCCGGCCAGATCTGCTCCTGCGCCTCCGCCACAGACTGATCTGCCAGCGAAAGGCCGTGATCCCCATTCTCGAAAATATGCGTTTCACAGGGAACACCGGCAGCCTCCAGGGCAAGCGCCATCGCAAGGGTCTGGTCTACGGGGACCGTCATGTCCTCGCGGGTTGCCCACAGGAACATGGGCGGTGTATTTGTTGTGATGTAATTGACCGGACTGGCCTTCGCAAGCGTCTCTTCGCTGGGCTCCGGCTCGCCGAAGGCCGCCAGGTTAAAGCCCCGGTTCATATCGATCCGGCCCTGATCCCCGATCTTCTCGAGCGTCCTCTTCATCTGTACATAGTCATAAACCCCGTAGGCCAGCACTGCGGCAGCCGGGCGGATCTCCTCCGGCTTCGCGCCGATCGCACCGCACAGGTCCTCATCGTGATAGTGAACCGCAAACTCCGCGCAGTTGTTTGCGCCGGCCGATCCTCCGTTCAGGATGATCCTGTCCATATCGACCTTCCACTCCTCCGCATGGGAGCGGATCAGCAGCATTGCCATTCCGATCTCACGCACCGGCCCCGGATAAACGCTCTTCTCGTAAGCAGGCGATCTATCGGGATCCGGAAAACGGACACCGCTGTTCGAGTATACCGAATAGCGCAGCACAAACGCATGATATCCCATAGCTGCAAACCGGATCGCCACCGGCTCCGCCTCGCGGTCAGAGGTAAACATATAGGCTCCGCCCGGGCAGATCAGGACCGCAGGCCTCTTTTTCCCCTTGAGCATCTCCGGAGAATCATCCAGGATATAAGCGGTCAGGGTTACATTCGGGTCATCTTCATAAAGGTGAAACTGTTCAATTCTCATTCTTTTATCCCTCCGTTTTTCAATAGCTGATTACAACATCAAAAGTCCCGAACCCACGCCAGGCGGGTGATAGGATTTAGAGCGTATACCGCCCTTCAGATATTCTTCCACCTGTCAAGCGACGCGTAAGGATACCACGAAAAACGGCTGACTTCCCAGGATCGGGATGTCCTTTGCAGCGTCATCCCGATGCTTCCCCGGGTATATATCATCTCATCCTCTCCGCTCCCGGCCAGAAGGCTCACACTGAAAAAAGCTTCGGCCTCTGTGAGGGAATCGTCCATCTCAAGAACCGGGGAGGTTGCCAGAATATACCGGCATTCCCGGAAGGTTTCCCGCACAGCCGTGCTGACCTCCGAAGAAGCGCTCGGGATTTTCTCCTCTGGCTTCGCGCCTGATCCGGCCTCATAGAACCACGAAAGAATCTCATTCCGGAGAAGCAGGATCTCCTCCGTCCTGCCCGAAGCTCCTTCTCCTGATACCGGTTTCAGAGCCGGAAGACCGGCAAGCCACCCTGCCGGATTCTTCCGGTAGCTCTCCAGATTGACATCCGGCGTCTCCGCATACGGAGCGAACTCCTGCAGCTTTTCCCACCGAACGCTCTTCAGCTTCCATATACCGTCCTGCCTGCAGAAGCTATTGGAAAACCGTCCGATCATGACGCGATACTGACTCCCCGCCTCTGATCGGATGATCTGCCGGGACTGGGTCATAAAATGGCCTTCCGCCTGCCCGTCCGGCATGATTTCAATCCACTGGGTCGCCGGCATATCGATGCGCAGAAACCCTCCGTTCGCGGCCGTTTCTGTATGATTTTTTTCAAAAAAAGCTTCGACCTCAGCCCGTCCTTCAGCCCTCTCCTGTCCATCATACCACACACAAACGTCTTTTGCATCACAAAACACATGTTTAGGAATCTCTTTTATCCGTCCGCACTGCCACAGCAGTGTGTACAGGCTCATGGCAGACTGAACGCCGTAAAGTACACTGCCGAACGCTTCTTTTCCAGAGGTTTTCTCACCGGGAAAACTGCCCGCGGCAGCCTTCCCGGCTTTACCCGCGGCTGCTGTTCCGGAAGCCTGCTGCCTTCCGAGCACAGGATGCGGAATCTCCCTCAGTTTTTTCTGCACGGCAAGCCCCTTGTCCTCCGGAGCATTCCACCTCCAAACACACTGTCCCAGCAGGAACTGCGCCTGCAGGTAATGGATCCGCCACCTTCCGTCCCTCTTCGCAAAACGGTCCTGCCACAGTTCCAGGGTCGACAGCACCGGATACGGCGGCTTCATGGTAACCGGGTCCATACTCAGGACAAGAAAACCAAAGGTCGGAAAAATCCCGCAGATTTCCCCGTCCGCTCCTTCCCAAAGGAGCGGCGCGCTGATCTGCCAGCCCGTATGAAAGCTGTCTTCATTGGGAGAAACATGGTACAGCTCATGGCAGAATTTTTCGTTGATCACATCCCATCCTACGGTCCGGTCCCCGGCAGAGGGGAGCGTAAAGACCGTGTCCGTCTCCTGCACAAACAAATCCGGGATATCGGTGTGGCGATGCAGGGCATAAGCCTGCTCATAGCAGTATTTCAGCTGTTCAATTTCTAACATGTCATTCAGATTCATCGTTCCCATCCTTTTCCGGCCGCAGCCGGATCTCATGATTCACTCGTCAAAAGCAGATTACGGATTGTTCCGATAGCAAACGGCTTTGAGACGTGTGTCCCAAAGCCGTTTGTGTTTCTCAAAGATCCATATTTCAAAGATCCATAAAGACCAAAAGATTATTCTGCATGTGCTGCCAGCCACTCGTCAAGCTGTCTCTGGTTCTCTTCGATGATCTTGCTCATTCCGGCTGCCTCAAGAGCATCCAGGAAGGTCGGAAGCATGTCTTCCGGATCTACTGTACCAACGTTGAGAGCCGGGCCGTATTTTCCGATCTCAGCGATAACTGCAGTGATTTCGGAAGATACGCTGCTGGTGTCAAAGTTGTAGCCCATGAATCTGGAAACCTTTGCGTTTTCCGGTCCCCACAGATCCAGATTGTCCACAAATTCATCGGTAAGCGGCTCACGGAAATAAGCGCCTGCCTGATCTCCGTAGGTTCCGATCGTATGTCCGTATCCTACAGATCCTGCGTCCACGCCTTCCGGATAATC
>CAMOXX010000177.1 GCA_946629475.1 uncultured Blautia sp.
TCCTTAAAAAAGGTGGTGGACTCGCTCATGACGTCCTGCTGTCTTTTTTCTTCGTCTGTAGCCTTTTCAAATTTGCTTACATCTACCTGAAGGCTAAAAGGATTCTTTTTTGGTGCATCCATATTATATTGTATCCTCCATCCTTAATCAAGCTTAATACGCGGGTCAACGACCTTGTACATGATATCACTGAGCAGGTTCATCACGACCATGATGATGGACAGGAATATCGTTGTAGCCATGATCATAGGATAATCGCGGTTGGTGATGGACTGTACAAACTGCTTCCCGAGTCCGCCGATATTAAAAATATTTTCTACGACCAGAGAGCCGGTAACAATATAGGCGAGCATCGGGCCTACATAGGTGATAACCGGAATCAGCGCATTGCGGAGAGCATGCTTAAAGATTACTTTTCTTGTGGAAACGCCTTTGGCTCTTGCGGTACGGATGTAATCCTGACTCAGCGAATCCAGCATACTGGTCTTGGTAAGACGGGTGATATATGCTGTCGGGTAGGCGGCCAATGCTATGACGGGAAGGATGTATTTGGCTGCGGAGCCGCTGGTCGAAAAGACAGGCAGCCATTGCAGCTGGATACAGAATACCATCAGCAGCAGGGTCGCGAATACAAAGGAAGGCATCGCAGTGAAAAGCGTAGTAAAAAAGATGACCAGACGATCCGGCCAGCGATTGCGGAAAAGAGCTGCAACAGCTCCCAGAACAACTCCGATGATGACTGCTACAAGAGCGGCAATTCCGCCGATTGCAGCGGATACGGAAAAGCAGTCCTTGAGGGTACCGCTGATATCACGCCCGGTTTTCAGGGAGACGCCGAAGTCAAAATGAAAAACATTCTTCATATAAATAAGGAACTGCTGCCAGACCGGTTTGTCCAGGTTGAAGCGCTCCATCAGAACGGCGCGAACCGCCGGAGTTGTGGCTTTTTCAGAATTGAAGGGGCCGCCGGGTACAGCGTTCATGGCAAAAAACGTGATAAGGCAGATAATCAGAACGCTGAAGATTGCCAGCAGAATACGTTTGATCAGGTACTTTGACATATGCTAACCTCCTGGGAAACGATCTATAAATCTTTGACTATTATACATAATAATAAGTAGTTTAGCAAGGGAAAGTGTTAAATTTGCGGACATGTGCGGGATGCGGCCTGGAAAGGCAAGTGTACCCTTTCAGATTGTATTTCACGAAATGTACACATTTTTCCCACAAATTCAACACAAAACGCAGATATACTTGCAGCATAAGGTTGATAAAGAGATAATCAACAGACAAAAGAACAGACCATGATTTATGGTGAAAATAAGGAGGGTCTAATAATGAAGGGTTATATGGATGAGAACCGGAACAATGATGAGATGATCGAAGAGAACAGCGGAAAGAAGCAGCATGTCAGGGATTTCCTGAAGAGAGGCCTTGCAGTCGGTCTTTCAGCGGCGATGATCGGCGGCCTTGCGGTCGGTTCGATGGTTTCCGCAGAGGAGAGCGGTGTTAAGTCAAACACAATCTCACTGCTGAAGATGGATAAGGAGGAGACGTCAGAAGACAGCAGGACAAAAGGCTCGATGGATGTTTCCGATATCGTGGAGGAGGCAATGCCTTCTGTAGTTTCCATCACAACAACGAGTGTTCAGGAAGTTATCGACTACTTCAATATGTTCGGATACGGCGGATATGCTCCTCAGCAGCGTGAGGTGGAAGGCAGAGGATCAGGTGTTATTATTGGAAAGAACGACAATGAGCTTTTGATCGCTACGAATTTCCACGTTGTAGATGGAGCGGAAACCATTTCGGTCGGCTTCATAAACAATACTGCTGTAGAAGGCAAGGTCAAGGGCTATGATGAAGAAAAGGACCTTGCGGTGGTATCCGTAAAGCGGGAAGATATTGACAATGATACACTGAAGGAGATCAGCATTGCGAAGGTCGGTTCTTCGGATGATACCAAAGTCGGGGAACAGGTAGTAGCAATCGGGAACGCGATGGGCTATGGCCAGTCGGTGACGACAGGTATTGTGAGCGCCAAGATCCGTTACTCTGAGAACAATGGCTACTTCCAGTCAGATGACGATGATTCCTCAGGAGTCAATATGATTCAGACTGACGCGGCCATCAACCCGGGCAACAGCGGCGGCGCGCTCCTCAATATGGACGGAGAGCTGATCGGCATCAACTGCGCGAAGCTTGCTTCTACAGAGGTAGAGGGCATGTGCTATGCGATCGCAATCAGTGACGTGGATGATGAGGTCATTGAGGATCTGATGAACGAAGAGACCCGTGAAAAACTTGAGAAGGATGAGCACGGTATCCTGGGAATTTCCGGAACAACCGTTTCCGCGCAGGAGGCCATGAAGTACGGGTTCCCGGAGGGTGTATATATCGCAGAAGTGACAGAAGACGGTCCTGCCGATGACGCGGGAGTCCGGGAAGGCGATTTTATCACTAAATTCGGAAGAAAGAGCATCAGCACAATTCAGCAGCTGATCGATTATCTCGACTACTACAAGCCGGGCGAGGAAGTTGACCTGACCATCATCCGGGACGGCGAGGAGAAGGTCATTACCGTTACACTTGGCGAGCAGACGGAAGAGTATCAGAAGAATGCCGGCATTATAAAAGATGATGCAGAGGACGATTCTGATCAGGACGACAGAAAATCCGACCGTGATGATGACCGGGATTCGGACGACGACTATCTGGATGAGTATGACGACTTCAACGAGCATTACGATGACTATGATGATATCTGGGAAAGCTGGGGCGACGGCCTGTTTGGCGGATATTGATTGAATCAGAAGCTGAACTTTGACGAAATCACTGATAGATTGGATGCAGGAGGATATCCCCCTTTCTCCTGCATCCGGCAGGAAGGAGAAACCGGTACGGCAGAACGCAGAATTCTGCCGCACCGGTTTTTTTTATAAAAAAAGTACTTGACAAACAAAATATATTTGATAAAATATAATTGTAAAAAACATAAATGATCAATATTCCGGATGGATGAGAAACAAGGAAGCAACAACATATAACTGGATTTATAAAAGGAGGAATTCCACATGAGCAGCATTTATGATTTTTCTGTACCGGCACCGAAGGGTGAGGAAATTTCGATGAAGGATTATGAGGGAAAGGTGCTTGTAATCGTAAACACCGCAACAGGCTGCGGCTTCACACCACAGTACAAGGAACTCGAGGAGATGTATGAAAAATACCATGACAAGGGACTCGAGATCATCGATGTTCCGTGCAACCAGTTTGCGGGACAGACGCCGGGTACGGATGAGGAGATCCATGAGTTCTGCACTCTCAAATATAACACACAGTTTCCGCAGATGAAAAAGAGCGATGTGAACGGAGAGAATCAGCTCCCGCTGTTCGCTTATCTCAAGAGCCAGAAGGGATTCGAAGGCTTCGGCAAGGGAGTTAAGGCGCTGGCAATGTCCGCCATGCTGAAAAAAATCGATAAGGATTATAAGAACAATCCGGATATCAAGTGGAACTTTACAAAGTTTGTTGTCGACCGCAGCGGCAATGTGGTTGCCCGTTTTGAGCCTACCGCAGACATGGCGAATCTCGACTCCTGTGTAGCCGGCCTGCTTTGACCTGCCGGATGCGAAGAAAACACTCCGAATGAGAGGATGCTGATTCGCTGCAGGCGATTTTGAAACGGAATTTCAGAGATAAGGAAATAAAAATGGAACGATATGATATTATTATAGTAGGAACCGGACCAGCCGGTGTGTCGGCCGCGATTACCGCGACAATCCGCAAAAAAAAGATTCTGCTGATGGGATCCTCTCATCTGAGCAGCAAAGTGGAAAAGGCGCATGAAATTCTCAATTATCCCGGACTTCCTGCGGTGAGCGGACCCGATCTTCAAAAAGCGCTTCTCGGTCATCTGGAGTCCATGAATATTGCTATTACTGAAGAAAAGGTAACTTTGATTTACCCGATGGGAGACTTTTTTGCAGTACAGACAGGAAACAACAATTACGAAGCTTCTGCTGTGATTCTGGCGACAGGTGTTGTGGCCGGCAAGCCGCTTCCGAATGAGGAGGAATATCTGGGACGAGGGGTCAGCTACTGCGCAACTTGTGACGCAGCTTTATACAAAGGAAAAACAGTCGGGATTGTCGGCTTTTCGCCCAAGGAGGAGGAAGAAGCTGATTTCATGACGGAATATGCAGCTAAGGTCGTCTATTTCCCGCAGTATAAAGAAGAAACCCACACCAGAGACAATGTAGAAGTGATACGCGAAAAAGCAGCGGCGATCGTACCGCAGGGCTTTAAAGCCGGCGGCCTGGAAACGGCCGAGGGGAACACATACAGCTTTGACGGGGTATTTATTCTCCGTGACAGTGTTTCTCCGAAGCAGCTGATCCCGGGGCTTGAGATGGACGGAAACCACGTTAAGGCAGAGCGGGATTTAAGTACAAACATTCCCGGATGCTTTGTCTGCGGTGATATTGCCGGTCTTCCGTACCAGTATATCAAGTCGGCAGGGGAAGGCAATGTTGCGGCGCTTTCCGCAGTAAAATATCTGTCGAAATGAGACAGCAGAAAATGGAGTGAAAAAATGACGCAGACAGACCCGCATCTCAAACTGGAAAATCAGCTGTGCTTTCCGCTTTATGCCTGTGCACGCAAAGTCACCGGGCTCTACACCCCGTACTTCAAGCCGCTGGGGCTTACTTATACGCAGTACATAGTAATGCTTGTGCTGTGGGAGCAGGACGGAATCACGGTCGGAGATCTCTGCCGCAGGCTTTATCTTGACAACGGAACCATCACTCCGCTTCTCAAGAAGCTGGAGGAACATGGCTTCGTTTCCAGGAGCCGGAGCAGGGAGGACGAGAGAGTGGTGACTGTTCATGTGACCGAAAAGGGATGGGAGCTTCAGAGTAAGGCTTCGGCTATACCCGAAGAGGTAGGCGCCTGCGTAAGGCTCAATCCGGAGGAGGCGCAGACACTGTATAAACTGCTTTATAAGGTGATTGAATCATTATGATTCTGTTCGGCACATATGAGGAATGCAAAGCACTCCGAATGAACACAGGTGCTGACAGATTACAATATAACAGGAGGGAAAAAATATGTCAGAAGTAAAAGTTGTCACTACAGAAAGCTTTCAGGAAGAAGTGCTGTCAGCAGACAAGCCGGTTCTCGTGGATTTCTGGGCGAGCTGGTGCGGCCCCTGCAAGATGCTGACGCCGGTGGTTCATGAGATCGCAGCAGAGCATCCTGAAATCAAGGTGTGCTCTGTGAATGTGGATGATGAGATGGATCTTGCCCAGCAGTTTGGCATAATGAGTATTCCGACGCTTCTCGTATTTAACAAAGGGGAGAAGGTTCAGCAGATGGTAGGGCTTCAGCCAAAGGCTGCAATCGTGAAGATGCTGGAAGTGTAAGATTTCACGGGGCCCCTGCC
>CAMOXX010000178.1 GCA_946629475.1 uncultured Blautia sp.
CGGACGGCGACAGGGATTTCTCGTTCTACCGAAATCCCGGAGCTGACATGATGCTCAGCAAGGAGGACGTGCAGGAGGATCTGATCCGGGATTCCCGCATTTTCCATTTTGGAACCCTCTCCTCCACCCACGAAGGCTGCCGCGAGGCAACCCGCTATGCCATCGATATCGCAAAGCAGGCCGGATGCATCATCAGCTTTGACCCGAATCTGCGTCCGCCGCTCTGGAAAAATCTGGACGATGCCAAAGCCGAAATCGAATACGGCATGTCCAAATGCGATATTCTGAAAATCTCGGACAATGAAGTCGAATTCATGTGCGGAACCACTGATTACGATGAAGGCGCACGCATGCTGCAGGAAAAATTCCATATCCCGCTGATCATGATCACCCTCGGGAAGGACGGAAGCCGCGCATATTACAAGGATATCCGGGCGGAGGGACGGCCTTTCCTCTCTGACAAAACGATCGAAACGACTGGCGCCGGCGATACGTTCTGCGGCAGCTCCCTGAATTTCATCCTGGAAAACGGGCTGGAAAACCTTACGGAAGAAAAGCTGACAGAGATGCTGACCTTTGCGAACGCAGCCGCTTCCCTTGTCACAACACGAAAAGGCGCGCTCCGCGTCATGCCGGCAAAGGACGAGGTTCTCGCCTATATCAGCGACTGATAAGCCGCTGTGCCGAATGCCTGCAGACCGGGCTTATAAAAAGGCAGTCCTCTTTATCTCAGTGTGATAAGCCCCCACTTTTAAGCGGCGGGGCCAAGTCTCGCGAGCAGATCCTGAATTCCACGGATCGAAAAAAGACGGCGGTCCGCATCCTGCATACAACAGGGTACGGACCGCCGTCTTTTTTCGTCTTCAGCACCTTTTCATATGGAATACTCTGCATTCCTCACGGGGTGCGGAATATTTTTGCAGCCTTGCGGAACATTATAGTCAGCGTCAGTTTACATTACTATAATCACTTGACAACTCTTACTCTGGAAACGCCGTCCAACGCAGCGAGTGCGTCGAGCGCCTCACGGGAGGCCGCGCTCTCAAGGTCGATCAGAGTGTAGGCGAACTCGCCCTTGCTCTTGTTGGTCATATCCGCGATATTTACGCCCTCCATACCAAGCACATGCGTCAGCTGTCCGAGCATGTTCGGGATGTTTTTGTGGGTGATCGCGATTCTTCCCACCGTCACGCATGTTCCCATGCTGCAGTCCGGGAAGTTTACGGAATGTGTTATATTTCCGTTTTCCATAAAGTCGCGGATTTCCTTCACTGCCATCACTGCGCAGTTCTCCTCGGATTCCTCCGTGGACGCGCCGAGATGCGGTGTCACAAGGATGCCCTCACGCCCTGCGACTGTCGGATTCGCAAAGTCTGTCACATATTTCTTAACCTTGCCGGATGTCAGCGCTTCGATCAGAGCCTCTTCATCCACCAGGAGATCACGGGCAAAGTTGAGAAGCACTACGCCGTCCTTCATCTTCGCGAACGCGTCGGCGTTGATCATCCCTCGGGTACTGTCTAGAAGCGGAACATGGATCGTGATATAGTCGCACTGGGTCAGGATCTCATCCAGCGTTTTGCTGTGATGGATCGTTCTGGAAAGGTTCCAGGCCGCATCGATCGAGATATACGGATCATATCCATATACATCCATTCCAAGAGAAGCGCCTGCGTTGGCTACCATGGAACCGATCGCGCCAAGGCCGATGATTCCAAGCTTCTTACCGGCGATCTCACAGCCCGCGAACTGTTTTTTCTGCTTCTCTGCCAGCTTGCCGATCTCGTCGTTGTCCTTCTGCTGGGCAACCCACTCGATTCCGCCCACGATATCCCTGGACGCCAGAAGCATTCCGGCAATCACAAGCTCCTTTACACCGTTGGCATTCGCGCCGGGTGTATTGAAAACGACGATTCCTTTTTCAGCGTATTCTTTGACGGGGATGTTGTTGACCCCGGCTCCTGCCCTGGCAACCGCGCAGAGCTTTTCCGGTACGGCAAGATCATGCATCTTCGCGCTTCGTACAAGGACCGCTTCGGCATCATCGAGGGAATCTACCTGGCGGTATTCCTCCGGAAAGTTGTTCAGGCCGTTTTCCGAAATCGGGTTGAGGCAATGATACTGATACATCAGGCATTCTCCTCCTCAAATTTTTTCATAAACGCAACCAGCTTCTCAACGCCTTCCTTCGGCATTGCATTGTAGATGCTGGCGCGCATTCCGCCGACGGTACGGTGGCCTTTCAGGTTGACCAGTCCGCAGGCAGCTGCTTCCTTCACGAACTTCGCGTCCATCTCCTTGTCACCGGTCACAAACGGTACATTCATGAGGGAACGGTCCTCCGGAACCACAGTACCCTTGAAGAGGCGGCTCTGATCCAGGAAATCATAGAGGATTTTTGCCTTCTCCTCGTTGCGTTTCTGCATCTCGGAAAGTCCGCCCATCGCCTTCAGCCATTTGAACACCTTGCCGCACACATAGATGCAGTAAGCATTCGGTGTATTGTAGAGGCTTCCCGCATCCGCATGGGTCTTATAGGTGAGCATCGTCGGTGTTCCGGGAAGCACATCCTCAGTGATCAGGTCCTCGCGGATGATCACGATGACCATGCCGGCCGGTCCGATATTCTTCTGCACTCCGCCGTAGATGATGCCGTATTTTGTCACATCAACCGGCTCGGAGAGGAAGCACGAAGAGACATCCGCAACGAGTGTTTTTCCCTTTGTGTTGGGAAGCGTGTGGAATTTTGTCCCGTAGATTGTGTTGTTTTCACAGATATATACATAGTCGGCATCCGGACTGATCGGAAGATCACTGCAGTCCGGGATGTAGGTAAAGGTCTTGTCCTCGGAGGATGCGATTTTGTTGGCTTTTCCGAATTTCTGCGCTTCCTGGTACGCTTTCTTCGCCCACTGTCCGGTGACGATAAAATCAGCGACGCGGTTTTTCATCAGGTTCATCGGGATCATCGCAAACTGCTGCGAAGCGCCGCCCTGAAGGAAAAGCACTTTGTAGTTGTCCGGAATGTTCATAAGATCCCTGAGATCCTTTTCCGCCTCATCGATGATTGTCTGGAAAGCAGCGCTGCGGTGGCTCATCTCCATAACCGACATTCCGGTTCCGTTGTAGTCCATCATCTCGCTGGCTACTTCTTCGAGAACAGCCTCCGGCAGTACGGCCGGACCTGCAGAAAAATTATACACTCTACTCATGGTTTATATCCTCCTCAAAATAATATCCTGTCTGTTTAATGCCTTGCCGTCGTCCGCCCTTATGCCTGCTCAGCGGATGCCTGCTCCGGCTTTTCCACCTCCGCGATTGCCTGCTTGCGCATGGGGATCCGGCAGTTCTTGTTGCTGCCGAACTCGACGATCACGTCTTCGTCGGTCATATCAATGATAACGCCGTAAAAGCCGCCGGTCGTTACAACGCTGTCGCCGACTTCCATCTGGCTCAGCATCGCCTGCATTTTTTTCTGTTCCTTCCTCTGCGGACGGATCATCAGGAAATACATGATTCCGAACAGTACCACCATCCAGATAATCGTAAATCCAATTCCGCCGGCACCTGCCATCGCGTCCGTGCCGCTCGCCAAAATCATTGTCATCTCAAATCCTCCTGACTTTTCATTAATCCTTACTGTTGTGCGTTAAACCAGCAGTGAACAGCAACACCGAAACATATCTTACACAAAAACCCGCTATTCTTCAAGTGCTTTTTCAATTTTTAACAGGGTGGTTGATCTTTCCCTCCTCATAGCCCGCGAGCCGCTGCTTTTTGTACTCCGCAAACCTCCCCTCATCCAGAGCTGCCCGGATCTCCTCCATGAGGTGATTATAATAGTAAAGATTGTGCAGAACGCAGAGCCTCATCCCGAGCATTTCCTTCGCCTTGAACAGGTGGCGGATATATGCCCTGCTGTAATGCCTGCAGGCGGGACAGCCGCATCCTTCCTCGATCGGACGGTCGTCCAGCTCATACTGAGCATTCATAAGGTTCAGCTTTCCATGATTCGTGTAAACATGACCGTGACGGCCGTTGCGGCTGGGATACACACAGTCAAAAAAGTCGATTCCGCGCTCCACCCCCTCAAGAATATTCGACGGAGTGCCTACTCCCATCAGATAGGTCGGGCGGTCCTGCGGAAGATAAGGAACCGTCACATCCAGAATATGGTACATCTGTTCATGGGTCTCACCCACGGCAAGGCCTCCGACCGCATAGCCCGGAAGATCAAGCTCCGCGATCCGTTTCGCGTGATCAATCCGGATGTCCTCGTAGACGGCTCCCTGATTGATCCCGAACAGCAGCTGTTCCCTGTTGATGGTGTCGGGAAGCTCCGAGAGTCTTTTCAGCTCATCCCGGCACCGGTACAGCCAGCGGGTCGTTCTCGCGACCGACTGCTCCACATAGCTCCGGTCCGCCACGCTGGAAGGGCATTCATCGAACGCCATCGCGATGGTAGAGCCCAGATTCGACTGGATCCGCATGCTCTCCTCCGGCCCCATAAAAATACGGTGTCCGTCAATGTGTGACTGGAATGTCACTCCTTCCTCCCGGATTTTCCGGAGTCCGGCAAGCGAAAAAACCTGGAATCCGCCGGAATCTGTCAGAATCGGCCGGTCCCACACCATAAACTTATGAAGTCCGCCGAGTTTTTTTACCACCTCATCGCCGGGACGGACATGCAGATGATATGTGTTGGACAGCTCTACCTGGGTTCCGATCTCATAAAGATCCTCCGTGGATACAGCTCCCTTGATTGCGCCGGCTGTGCCGACATTCATAAAAACCGGTGTCTCGATCGTGCCGTGAACCGTATGAAACCTTCCCCGTTTTGCCCGGCCCTCCGTCCGGATCAATTCATATTCAGCCATTTTCCTCTACTCCTGATAATTCACATAATCTTATCTGACGAGTATACTCTGTTTTTTTTTGATTGTAAAGCATCCCGGGCGTTGCCTTTTTTTCACGATTATCGTATAATGGTTCATTAAGACTTACATTTAATGGTTCATCAAGACTTATATTTTTTCAGCTTTTTTGCCAAAGGAGGCAGTATTTTTACATGCAGAATTATACCCTGGGGATTGACATCGGATCTACTACTGTGAAGATCGCAGTCCTCGATGAACACGAAAAACTGCTGTTTGCGGACTACGAACGCCATTTTGCCAATATTCAGGAGACGCTCGCCGACCTTCTCACAAAAGCGATCGATAAAGTGGGAGATCTTTCGGTGTCTCCTGTAATTACCGGTTCCGGAGGCTTGACCCTTGCCAACCACCTCGAGGTGCCGTTTGTGCAGGAAGTTATCGCGGTCTCGACG
>CAMOXX010000179.1 GCA_946629475.1 uncultured Blautia sp.
CCCGCGGAGGATGTCCCCCTCCCGCGGGTCACGGAGTTTACGAACCTGATCCGCCTGACGGGAGCCATCCCGATGGTGATTACCGCCGAGGAGCACGATTTTATCACAGCAGGCGTCAGCCATCTTCCGCACATCATCGCGTCGGCCCTCGTCAACCTGGTGAGCATGCTGGACAACGACGCGGAATATATGAAGACCATCGCAGCCGGCGGTTTCCGCGATATCACACGGATCGCGTCGTCCTCCCCGGTCATGTGGCAGCAGATCTGCCTGGAAAACCAGTCCAACATCAGCAATGTGCTGGATGATTATATCCGGCTGCTGATCCAGTTCCGCTATTTTATCGACCAGAAGGACGCGGACAGCCTTTTCCGCCTCTTTTCATCCTCGCGGGATTACAGGGATTCCATCGATACCGGGAGCCGGGGCCTGATCCGTAAGAGCTATGTCGTATATCTGGATATTGCGGACGAACCGGGCGGAATCGCCTCGGTTGCGACGATTCTCGCGCTCGACAACATCAGCATCCGGAACATCGGGATCATTCATAACCGTGAATTCGAGCAGGGTGTCCTGAAAATTGAATTTTATGATGAAAATGCCCTGAAAAGAGGCGTGGAGCTTTTAAAGCGTCGAAATTATATTGTCTATGAAAGGTAGTAAGAATGGACAGAATTGAAATCCGAAAAAACCGTTCCCTTCACGGCGAAATCACCGTGCCGGGGGATAAATCGATCTCGCACCGTGCCGTTATGTTCGGCTCTCTTGCATCCGGCAGAACCAAAATCACAGGCTTTCTTCCCGGGGCCGACTGCCTGTCCACCATCTCCTGCTTTCGAAAGATGGGCATCGAAATTGAACAGCAGGGCAGCACGGTGACTGTCCACGGGAAGGGGCTTCACGGCCTTACCTGCCCTGCGGATACACTGGATACCGGAAACAGCGGCACCACCATGCGCCTGATCTCCGGCATACTTTCCGGGCAGAAATTTACTTCGCGGCTATCCGGTGACGAATCGATCTGCCGCCGGCCGATGAAGCGGATCATCACGCCGCTGACCATGATGCATGCGGATATCCGGAGCGAAAAGGAAAACGGGTGCGCGCCCCTGATCATCCGTCCGGGCGAACTGAAATCCATACACTATAACTCTCCGGTCGCCTCTGCCCAGGTAAAATCCTGCGTACTGCTTGCCGGCATGTACGCCGACGGGATTACCCGGGTGACCGAGCCGGTCCTCTCCCGCAACCATACCGAGATCATGCTGCGTTATCTGGGGGCCTCCGTCACTTCGGAGGGAACAACCGTCAGCATCGAGCCGGAGCCCGCGCTTGCAGGGCGCGCCCTCAATGTCCCGGGGGACATCTCCTCCGCCGCCTATTTTATTGCGGCCGCCCTCGTCACTCCGAACAGTGAAATCCTGATCCGTAATGTCGGGATTAACCCGACGCGGGACGGAATCCTGGAGGTGCTGAAAAACATGGGGGCCGACATCCGCCTGCTGAATATAAGCCGCGACGGGGAGCCGACGGCGGACCTGCTGGTAAAGACAAGCAGCCTTCACGGCACTGTCGTCGGCGGAGAGGTGATTCCGCGGCTCATCGACGAAATTCCGATGATCGCTGTGCTTGCATGCTTTGCCGAAGGCACGACAGTGATCCGGGATGCAGCCGAGCTCAGGGTGAAGGAATCCGACCGGATCGCCGTGATGACCGAAAACCTGCGGCGCATGGGGGCAGATATCGAAGCCGCCCCGGACGGCATGATCATCCGGGGCGGCAGTCCGCTTCATGGTGCTGATGTTGATTCGTATGCTGATCACCGGGCAGCAATGTCCCTTGCTGTTGCCGGGACTGTGTGCGAAGGGCAGCTCCGGATCGAGGGCGGAAACTGTACGAATATCTCCTATCCCGGATTTTACCGGGATCTGTACTCCCTGTCGGACGGAAGCGTTTGATTACGCTTCCGCAGGGCTCTCCTTCATTTCCAGTGTGAGGGACGGATTGGCAGCTGAAGCATCCCGGCAGACCCTTATCAGGCGTCCGAAATAGTCCGCCATCTCCTCATTTTCCATATCGTCCGTATCGATGCGGATCACTGTCTCCTGCGTGACATCGGTCAGCACATCATACAGCGCGTCAAGATTCCTTCCATAATACTCCGGAGCCTCCAGCGCCTCCTGCAGATAATCCTGCAGCTCTTCAACACTCGCGAAATCAATGCCTCTTAGCGTAATTATATTCATAAAGGTCCTCCGCTTCAGTACAGCTGTTCAAAGTTGTTGTAGTGGTCCTCTGTGTAGTACACCAGGCCGTCATTGGAATAGATGATCCTCTTTGCGCCACGGTAATCCCCGGTAAAATCGATGTCACACTCGTAGTAAGACCGGCCGCTCTTTTCCGGGAGCTTTCCTTCGTAATTCCCGAAATAATCGCCGCCGATGCTCTTGCCCGGCGCCACTTCATCGAGATTTCCCTCACTGCTCACCCAGCCCAGGGCTTTCGCCTCTTTTTTGGTAATATAATTTGACGGAAGATGTCCGTACGCATGGATATATGCGGCAACCTCCTCCTTCGAGGTATAGGTGCCGTCCTCCTCGACAGATGTCTGATCATCTGCCGTCTGAGAGGCATCGGTTTTCGTTTCGGACTTTGTTTCGGTTTTTGTTTCGGTTTTCGTCTTGTTCTTTTTCTTCTTTTTCTTTTTGGCTGCTTCCGGCTTGGAGGACTCATAGGTCACAGCCTTTCCCCGGAGCAGGATTCCCGTCTCGAAGCCCGTCCCGAGCGTCAGCACTGCCAGCAGAATAAATAAAGCACTGATAATTAGATGCAGTCTGCGTTTCATGCAATTCTCCTTTTCTTGTTCAGGTCATCCTGTTTCTGTGCAGGATTATACCACACATCCCGTTTTGTGAAAAGCCGTCACATCAATTTTGGGTACCGGCTCAGCAGCAGCTGATCCGCCTTCTGTTCCGGAAAGCGGCATCCCATTCGTTCTTGACGGAAGCGTAAAAAATTCTTATACTGAAAAGGATTAATCTTGATATTTGAAAGGGGTTTTGGTATGTCTGGCACCCGCAGAGATGACGATGACAGAAACAGAAAAAACCGTCAGCGAAGCGCTGCTTCGTCTGCCCGGGGAAGTTCCCGGAGCCGGAGCGCGGAAAACCTGAATACACAGAGAGGCCGGAGCTCCGGAAGCGGCACCGCCTCCCGAAATTCTTCCGCAAGGCGGACTTCGTCCGATTCCCGCCGAAGTGAGGAGCAGCGGGCAGCCTCAGGTTCTCAGAGGAGCAGTCAGAATTCCCGCAGAAATGCGGATTCAGGCTCTCAGAGGATCAGTCAGAATTCCCGGAGAAGTGCGGATCAGAGAACTACCACAGGAACCGGCAGGACTTCGCAGTCCCGCTCTTCCGCTTCTTCCCGCAGGAATGCGGCAGCGCGTTCCTCTGCGGTTTCCCGCAGAACAGCCGCCGCTCGGAGGTCTGCTTCCTCCCGCAAACGAAGGCAGAGCAGTCTTTTCGCAGGAAATATGCCCACTCTGATATATCTGATCGCCGGGGCAGGGCTCTTCATTCTGATTCTGGTGGCAGCCAACATCGTTTCACGCGTGACCGGCCGGTCTCCCGCAAAGCAGGCGTCCCAGGCCCAGGCGGAGCAGAGCACAGCTGAAGCTTCCGATACTGCCGAATCCACCCCTGAAGAGAGCGAGACCCCTCCCGTAACTGAGGCGCCTGAACCTCCGGCCGAGCCGGTCTCTCTCACAATTTCGGTAGTCGGGGACTGTACACTCGGGATGGACTCCACCTTCGACTATGACACAAGCTTCAATAATTATTACGATATGTACGGCAGTGCATATTTTATGCAGAATGTGAAGGATCTTTTTGCGAAGGACGATCTGACCATCGCAAACCTGGAAACGACACTGACAACCGCTGAGGAAAAACGGGAAGGCCGCTACTACAACTTTAAGGCTCCGCCGGAGTACGCGAAAATCCTGACGGACGGCAATATTGAGGCAGTCAATACGGCCAACAACCATATGTACGACTATCTTGACCAGGGCTACTCCGACACTCTCGCTGCTCTGGACGCGGAGAATATCGTCCACTTCGGATTTGACGAGACAGCCGTCATGGATGTCAAGGGCGTCAAGGTCGGTATGCTGGGTGTTTACGAGATTGACAGGGAATTCGCCGAGATCGAGGCCGAGGTAAAGGACCACATCGCAAAGGTTAAATCCGAGGGAGCGCAGCTCGTCATTGTCATTGTTCACTGGGGCGAGGAGCTCGATACCATGCCTGACCAGGATCAGACACGGATTGCGCGCATGGCGATCGACAACGGGGCCGACCTGGTCTGCGGCCATCACGCGCACGTGATCCAGGGAATTGAGCTCTACAAAGGCAAATATATCTGTTACGGGCTCGCGAACTTCTGCTTCGGCGGAAACGTCTATCCGACGGATATGGAGACGATCATCTTCCAGCAGACCTTTACCGTAACCGGAAACGAGGTTGCGCAGGACGGCAATATCAACATTATCCCGGCCTCCTGTTCCTCCGAGTACACGTTCAACAATTACCAGCCGGATCTCCGGACCGGTGATGACGCCGTCGGCATCATGACCAAGCTGAGGGAGCGCACCGAAGCGCTTGTTACCGCCGAGCCGCAGCCGGCCGACCTTCTGAAGAGCGACGCCGTGGATGCCTCTGTGCTGACACTGACCTCCTCCGGAGGAGGCCTGATTGGAGGCGCGCCGGCTTCCGGCGGAACCTCTGCGGCACAGCCGTCCCAGGGAGAGGCTTCCAATTCAGGCTCCTACACTGAAGACAGCGGAAGCTATAACGGAGATGACGGATCCTATGGGGACGGGTCAGGCTATGATTCATCGTACACCGATGAAGAGGCATACTACGATTCGCTGTATGATTGGGATGCGGGATATGAGTAAAGGCTGAGAGATATCTCAGAACAGAAAAAGGCAGGTTCTCCCTGCCTTTTCTTCTTTCTGAAAATCTTACTTTGTAAGAAAACGACGTTATATGATGAGCATCGCATCCCCGAACGAGAAGAACCTGTACCTTTCACGCACTGCTTCTTCATACGCGCGCATGATATTCTCTTTCCCCGCCAGTGCGCTCACCAGCATCAGCAGTGTGGATTCGGGCAGGTGGAAGTTTGTGATCAGTGCGTCGATCACGTTGAAGCGATAGCCCGGATAGATGAATATGTCGGTCCATCCGCTCCCTGCTTTTACCGTTCCATCCTCCTCCGAGGCGGATTCCAGCGTACGGCAGCTT
>CAMOXX010000180.1 GCA_946629475.1 uncultured Blautia sp.
TATCATACCCACGAAATTGTAACGGGAGGATGTCGGCATGGCTGAACTGACTATGGACAAGCTGGTGGCTCTGTGCAAGAACCGCGGCTTTATTTTCCCTGGTAGCGAAATCTACGGAGGACTTGCCAACACATGGGATTACGGCCCTCTGGGTGTCGCCTTCAAGAACAACGTGAAAAATGCCTGGTGGCAGAAATTTGTTCAGGAGAACAAATACAATACCGGTCTGGACTGCGCAATCCTGATGAACCGCGAAGTATGGGTTGCTTCCGGCCATGTCGGCGGCTTCAATGATCCGCTCATGGACTGCAAGGACTGCAAGGCCCGTTTCCGCGCGGACAAGCTGATCGAGGACTTCACCCATGGTGAGGAGACCGGTGACGGCTGGACCAACCAGGAACTCGAACAGTATATTGCCGAGCATGACATTGTCTGCCCGGTGTGCGGCAAAAAGAACTTCACCGGCATCCGCCAGTTCAACCTTATGTTTAAGACCTATTCCGGCGTGACCGAGGATGCTGCCAACGAGATCTATCTGCGCCCCGAAACCGCGCAGGGCATCTTTGTCAACTTCCAGAACGTCATGCGCACAACCCGCAAGAAGCTCCCCGCCGGCATTGCGCAGATCGGCAAATCCTTCCGCAACGAAATCACCCCCGGCAACTTTATCTTCCGCGTGCGTGAATTCGAGCAGATGGAACTGGAATTCTTCTGCAAGCCCGGTGAGGACCTGGAGTGGTTCAATTACTGGCGTTCCTTCTGCCGCGACTGGCTGCTCAGCCTGGGCATGAAAGAGGAGAGCCTGCGTCTGCGTGACCATGAGCCCGAAAAGCTCGCCTTCTACTCCAAGGCCACCACTGACTTCGAGTTCCTCTTCCCGTTCGGCTGGGGCGAACTCTGGGGTGTCGCTGACCGTACCGATTACGACCTCACCCAGCATCAGAATCATTCCGGCAAATCCATGGAGTACCTCGATCCGGTGACCAACGAGCGCTATATCCCCTACTGCATCGAGCCTTCCCTGGGTGTTGACCGCGCTGTGCTGGCCTTCCTGTGCAACGCCTATGAAGAGCAGGAACTCGAAGGCGGCGACGTGCGCACGGTGCTCCATCTGCATCCTGCCCTGGCTCCCTTCAAGGCTGCTGTGCTGCCCCTGCAGAAGAACAAGCTGGGTGCCCTGGCCTCTGAAATCCACGATAATCTGTGCAAGTACTTCCCTGTGGATTATGATGAGACCGGCTCCATCGGCAAGCGGTATCGCCGTCAGGACGAAATCGGCACGCCCTACACCATCTGTGTTGACTTTGAGACTGAGGAAACCCAGTCCGTCACCATCCGTGACCGCGACACCATGGAGCAGGTCCGTGTACCGCTCAGTGAACTCCGCGGCTGGATTGAAGAACGCCTCCGCTTCTGATCATCGATCGGCCCGTGCATGCACGGGCCGTTTTTCTGTGCATGTCAAAAGGGCATCCCGCGAAATCGGGATGCCCTTTTGGTGTCTGTTTGTTTACGGGGTCCAGCTGATCATCTCTTCAAACTGTTTTTCCGCTTCGTCAAGCTCCGTTGTGCCATAGTCGGAAACCGTGCCGGAGAAATGCATCCGGATGGAATGCTCTGTACCATCCATCGCCGTCATCCTGAGTTCCACCATGCCCTCGGCTGAACTGATGCGGCCTCCGCTGATGCGGATGCTGACCTCAGTCTCTCCAAGAGCCATGCTCTGCATGCTGTTTGCAATGCACTGTGTCACAGACTCTGCCGTGGCAATGTTGTAAGACTGTTCATCTGCGAAAAACCTGCAGCTGCCATCGCTGCCGACATACGCAATCACGGCTTTCTCGTTCTTTCCGAGCGTCTCATAGTACTCCTGCATGCCCAGTTCTTCGGCCAGCTGATACGGGGATTTTTCCGTTTTTTCTTCCTCCGTGATCTTCCCTTCCTGCAGGGCTTTCTCAATGAATGCTTCGGCTGCCGTCAGATAGTCATCATAATACACACTGCAGGAACCTTTCCCCTGCAGGTACTGATAATACACATCATAATGGTCCAGTGTGCCGTCAGCCCTCAGGATACTGTATCCATCCGTGTACTGCTGGTGCGCTTTTCCCGCCATCGCCACGCACTGACCGTAGACCACGCCGTACCGATCCCATTCTTCATCGGTTCCGCTACCCATATTCATCATCCGGGTGATGTATTCGCGGGACGGGATCTCCCCGTAGTTTTTCTCATAGAGTGCGCTGAAGAGTTCAAACGTATCATAATCGAGGGTATGATACGGGTACGGATCGATATCCTCCTCTTCCGGAAGCCCGACCTCAAGGTAGCGGTTCAGAAGATGCCGCACGGCGCCCTCTCCCGTCTTTTGGACCTTTTCCGGAAGCTGGCTGACGTCAGCCTTCACATGAAAGACCGTATCAAATCCGTCAAGCTCGACCGTGATATTGTAGTTTGGGAATCCTTCCGCCAGCTCCGGAAGGATTTCTCCGAGCCGGTCATAATCGTTCACGGCTTCGAGACTGAACAGGGTTTTCCGATCCTCGTAGCTGATATCGTGCCAGAGGGTATGGTACAGTTTCTCAAACGCATTCGCTGTTCCGTTCCTGGCAAGAATGGCATACCCTGAAGTGTACTCCATGTCTTCCCCGTTGCTCCTGTGACCTCTGGTCCAGAAATCAACATTCATATAATGATCCATGCTGTTTTTCCGCAGGTACTCGACAGACAGCTTTTTAAAGCACAGGTCATCATAGGTGAATTCCGCTTCACCCTTCAATGTGACATTGTCTGTCTCCTCAAGCAGATTTCCGAGGTTCTGATACAGTTCACTGCTCAGTCCCTCCGCACAGGCGGTGCTGCACAGCAGCATGAGCGCCAGAAGCGCAGCCAGTCCCTTTCTGATCATCGCGGACACTCCTTCCATCTTTTGGCAAACCCTCAGCAAAAAAGACGATTCTCCCTGCTGTTTTCTTCCCCCTGTTTTCTTTCGATACGCTTCCGGATGCTCCTGCCTCCCGTCGTCATTCAGGATAGCCGAAGCAGTGAACCTGTTGCGGCACAATCATGTCAGCTCTGTTTTATGCGCTATTTCTTCTTGAAACATCCATGGCCCTTTGCTATAACCTGTCTTTTTCAGTTGTCTGAAAGGACAAGCCACCCCGAATAATTGAAAGCCTTGATAAACATGGATCGTTACAGATTCATGTTTATTTTTTGACTCCTGTTGACTGTAGGGGGGGTAAGTAATGGCACAATATATTGTGTCCAATAGTCCAATGGTGAGATGGAGGTACACAATATGCATATAAAGAAGACAAAGCACACGTTCGCGGATGGGAGCAAAAAAACGCAGATCACTCTTGTTGAGTCATATCGTCCAGGAAAGGGCATGAATCCCCGCACAAGAACAATACAGGATTATGGCTATTTGGAAGATCAGACTGATCCTGAAGCTTTTCTTGACACCTTGCAGAAAATGGTGGCAGACCATCGGAAAGCAAATGAAAAGATCTCTTTGACCATTGATGTTGACAAACCCATCAACGATCCAACGAACAGAGATCTGAGATTTGGCCCTTATATTGTTAAGCAGATATATGATCAATTGCGTATTCCAGAGTTTATTCAGCTGAATCGCAAATCCAAAGCCAGGTACGATCTGAACGAAATTCTCTGCTTTCTGACTTGCATGAAGCTGGTATTTCCGGATTCAAAAAGATCAACTTACATGGATATTCAACATATCTTTGGCACTGAAAAAACCTTTGATTTGCAGGATGTTTATCATGCGCTCGGAGAAATCTGTGATCTGAGGGTTGCGCTGCAGAAGCATTTACAGATCGAAGTAAACAAACTCTTTACGGCTGATACCAGCTTCATGTATCTGGACATCACCAATACCTACTTTGAAAAGGATTTTGCAACCGAAGGAAGGCTTCCGCAAAAGGGCGTTTCCAAAGACCATAAAACAGAACCGATTGTTCAGCAGGGACTCCTGCTTGACAGCAACGGAATTCCATTATTTCATGAGTGTTTCCCCGGAAACACCTCGAACAGCCTTATGCTGCAGCCGATGGTGGAAAAAGTGAAATCACACAAAATGGCCAAAGGGAAAACGATCGTAGTAGCTGATAAAGGATTAAACTCCGTCCCCAATATCGATTACCTTTGCAATCAGGGAGACGGGTACCTGTTTTCTCAGGTGCTGAGAGGCAAAAAAGGTGTTCGATATCACCAAAGACTGTTTGACGAATCTTTATATACCGTCAATAAGGATGGAACATATAAATGGCAATTATTCGAGGAAGAATTCAGCGGCCGTGACAAAGACGGTAAGAAAACCACACGAAAAAGAAAAGTACTTATCTACTGGGATGCGGCTGATGCAAAAGTTGCTCGAAAAAAAAGAGAGGAAAAGATCAAACGGGCAGAAAAATCACTGAATAACAAAGCTTACACACTGGATCATTCGAAGCAAAAATACATTAAGGCTGAAGTCGCAGATACCAAAACCGGTGAGATTTTGCATGAGACTGTTGATCTGCTTTCCATTGACCAGGAGAAAATTGATGAAGATGCAAAATTTGATGGTTACTTCTGCCTCATTACATCAGAACTGGACTATGACGAAAAGAAGATGAGAGCGGTTTATCATACGCTATGGATGATTGAAAACACTTTCCGTACTGAAAAAACCGACCTGGAAATGCGTCCTGTATATGTGAGTACTGACGACCATATACGTGCACATTTCATGATCGGCCACCTGGCAACACTGATTACCAGACTGATTCAATTCTCTATAGGGAAGCTCGAAATATCACCGGAACGAATTCAGAGAGTACTTCAGTCTTGTATTCTGGATGTTCCATCTTCAGGCGTTGTGCATATCCACGAGATTTCGGGAAAACTGGAATTTGAATCGATTCGTAATGATAAAGGAGTTCTTGCTTATTCAACACAAGAGACCGGAGAAGACGAAGTATACCAGGATTTTAAGCTTGTTGGGAAAGCAATAAATCTCTCCCTGGAGAAAGCATACATACGAAAGGAAGAGTTTGTGCGCAGGATACAGAAAGTTGCCATACCCCTACAAAAGTCCAGGCATGCTTAACTCCCAAACCATTGTCATAATAGGCGCTCTCATTATTATGCTCCGTTTTATCTGAAAAAGACGGGGCCAATATTGACGGAATAGGATAGTTTTTGTTATGATGATACTATCAGAAGGAAAGGAATGCACGAATCGCGTTGGAACCCGGCTGGAAAACCGTTTTTCAGCGTTTTTACCGTATGTCATCATT
>CAMOXX010000181.1 GCA_946629475.1 uncultured Blautia sp.
AAGGCCTTCTCCCTCATAGATCTGCATGGAGGGCATCCCAGGGATACCATCAAGGGCATCCCAGGAATAGCGCTCGTTTCCTGCCTGGGAAGTCAGCAGTCCCAGAGGAATCAGATATCTCTTTTTATCGATCATCTCCGCCAGAATCCCCTTTTGCCGCAGCTGTTTTTTCAGTCCTGCGGCAAGCGCGATCCCGGCAAAGTCGCCGAAGCCGAATAGCAGTACCTTTTTTTCCATTTCAATGAATCCTCCCAGTCTGTCATCTCTTACCCTTGTCCCAGGCCTCTCCTGCCGCCTTGGGCGGATGGTTCTTTTTGGAGAAGAATATCAGCAGGATCATGGTCAGTACATACGGCAGCATCAGGAAAAGGTCGGAATAGCTGCTGGGCAGCCCCATAAAGATGCACAGCTGGTAGCCGCCGGATTTCGCAAGCCCGAAAATCATGCACACAATAGCGGTGGTTCCGATGCCCCAGTTGCCGAAAATCATCGCGGCGATCGCCAGATAGCCATATCCCATGTAAATGCTCGGCGAGAAGTTCGCCAGCAGGGAATAGGCAAAGCAGATACCGCCAATCCCTGACAGGGCTCCTGAAATGATGACAGCTGCCCAGCGTGTTTTTTCAACGTCGCCGCCTGCCGCATCGACCGCCTGGGGATTTTCACCGCAGGCGCGCAGCCTCATGCCGAATTTTGTCTTGTACATCAGGTACCAGAAGAATATTACCAGTACAATGATAATGATCTCAAACGGATACATGTTTTTGAACAGGCCGCCGACCCACGGAATTCTGGAGATAACCGGGATCGTAAAACGGGTTGAAACCCCGAGGATGAACTTGTTCGACATGGTTCCGTTGATTTTCGTATTGGCCAGGCTGGTGCAGAAGGATGTCAGCGCTACCGCCAGGATATTGACGACAACACCGCTGATCACCTGATTTGCCTTGAACCTGATGCACAGAAGGGCATGCAGGCAGGCATAGATGCCGCCGCCGACTGCTGCGAAGGCCATAGCAATGTACAAAACCGCCTGAGAACTCTGCCCCATCGTTCCCATCAGAATAATCGCGATCAGGGAGCCGATAAATGCGCCGAAGCCCTGAAACCCTTCGATTGCCAGGTTGGTGACTCCGCTCTTTTCCGAGTAGATTGCGCCGATCGCCATGATCAGGAGCGGCATTGCAAAAGAAAGACCATCTGTAAATACTTTCGTCATTTCTTTTCTTCCTCCTCCCTGTCAATGTCCCTCTGGATCACCATGTGCGCACGCATCTTCATATATGTTCCGCAGGAAGCATACAGAAGCAGGATGCCGGTGATCAGGGAAGCGATCTCCTTCGCCACATTCACCATTGAGCTCATGTAGTTTGCGCCCTGCTGGAAAATCGAGACGATAATCGACGCGAAGATCGATCCGATCGGCGAAGAGTTTCCGAGAAGGGCGACGGAGATGGAATCATATCCCATCCCGACCAGTGTTTTCGGAATGATCGTGTTGGTGTACCCCAGGTAATAAGTTACGCCGGCCAGCCCCGCGAGAACTCCGGAGAAAGCCATGGACAGTATGATCCGGTTTCCGACGTGGACGCCGGTGTACTTCGCGCATTTACGGTTCTGTCCCACCGCCTTGAGTTCAAATCCGAAGACCGTTTTATCAAAGATAAACTTTACCACAAAGGCCATAATGACTGCAATGAGGATTCCGATCGGCAGCTTGCATTTTACACCCGCGATCATCACATTGGTCAATGTGAGGCGTGCATTCGCCGAACAGATCCGGCTGGTCCTGGTCATCATGTCCACATAATGGTTGTTGATGAAAAAGCCGGTCAGATAGCTGATGATATAGTTGAGCATGATGGTGGATACCACCTCATGGATGTTGAACTGATATTTCAGGAACCCTACCAGCGCCCCCGTAAGGCCGCCAACCAGAATGCCGATCACCACAACCAGGATCCGCGCCGGCAGCGCCGAAAGCTTCGAATAACCGATGAAGACCGTCGCGGTGAAGCCGGAGATCAGCATCTGCCCCGCAATTCCGATGTTAAAGAGTCCTGCCTTAAAACCGACAATAAAGGCCAGAGAGGCAAGCAGCATCGGTGCCATATAATTGAGGAAGTCCGAGAGATCCGACAGCATGCCGCTGCCGCCCCCGTAATTTGCCTTTGGCAGCATGCCGCAGCCCTGCAGAAAGCTCCTGAAAGCAATCAGCGGGTTTTTCCCCATCAGAAGCAGCATAACTCCTGCTGTCAGCAATGTCAGCAGGACAGCCAGGACAGACACCCATACAGATGCATGACGCCCGTCAAGCAGATGTGCCAGAGTATGCCTTTTTTTCTTCATGCATCCTTCACTCCCATCATATATCTTCCCACATCGTGGGATGTCATCGTATCCGCCGGTGCGGTCTGCAGCAGCTGGCCGTTGTAGATGACACCAATCGTATCCGCCAGGTCCATGATCTCATCCAGTTCCAGTGAAATCAGAAGAATCGCGGCACCGCGGTCCCTCTCCTTCAGAATCTGTTTGTGAATCATCTCAATCGCGCCGATGTCGAGCCCTCTCGTAGGCTGTACAAAAATGATCAGCGGCGTGTGCTCCTCAATCTCCCGGCCGACGATCGCCTTCTGCTGGTTTCCGCCGGACATCGAACGGACGATTGTCTCACGTCCCTGTCCGCTGCGGATGTCGTATTTTTCAATCAGCTCGTCCGCGTAGCTCCTGAATTTATCGAAGGAGAGGATGCCCTTTTTCGAGAAAGGCTCCTTATGATATTCCCGCAGCGCAAGGTTATCCTGCAGCGTAAAGTCCATCACGACCCCGGTTCCCTGCCGGTCCTCGGGGATGTAGGAGATTCCGGCCTCCGCTCTCTCGCGGATGCTGGCCCCGGTCACGTCCTTGCCGTCAAGAGTGATTGTCCCCGAAGCGGCCTTCATCATTCCGGCGACCGCGTCCGCGATCTCGGTCTGCCCGTTTCCGGAAACCCCGGCGATCGCAAAAATCTCGCCCTCCCGGATCGAAAAGCTGACATCCTTTACCACTTCAAAATTGTTTTCGTTTTTCACCGTCAGGTGGTCCACTTCGAGGATCGTCTTCCCGAAGTTCGCAGGGCTCTTATAAGGGTTAAAGTCCACCTCGCGGCCCACCATCATATTGGCCATCTCCTGTACCGAGGCTGTTTTCACGTCCAGGATATCAACAAGCTTTCCGCGCAGCAGAATCGCGCAGCGGTCCGCGATCTTTTTGATCTCCTCGATCTTGTGCGTGATCAGGATAACCGTCTTCCCGTCCTTCCGGAGACCGTCGATGATTTCTAAAAGGTACTCGATTTCCTGCGGCGTGAGTACCGCGGTCGGCTCGTCAAAAATCATGATCTCCGCCTTCCGGTAGAGCATCTTCAGGATTTCAACCCTCTGCCGCACCGATACCGGAACATCCTCAATCTTGTCGGTAGGATTGACTTCAAGGTGGTATTTCTGCGAAAGCTCCTGAATCTCCTTATTCACCTCACGCATGTCCACCCACGGAAGAAATCCGAACTTTTTCTTTACCGGCTCCATGCCCAGCACGATGTTCTCGGCGATCGTATAGTTGTCCACAAGCTTAAAATGCTGGTGGACCATCCCGATATTGCACGCGGCAGCATCGTTGGACGAGTGGAACACAACCGGTTTTCCATTGACTATGATCTCGCCCTTGTCCGGCTCATACATGCCGAAAAGCATGCTCATCAGCGTTGATTTCCCGGCACCGTTCTCCCCAAGCAGGGCGTACACCTCGCCTTTTCTGATGGAAATGGAGACATCATCATTGGCGACAATACCCGGAAAACGCTTTGTGATATGACGCATCTCTACTACATACTCATCCATTTCGTCTACCTCAATCGAAAGAAGGGACGGTTCCTCGCTTCATCTTGTGACACGAGGAGCCGCCCCTTTTCGCTTTCATTTAATCATCAGTCGGCAAGTCCCGGGAAATCATCCGGAGTATATCCGTTTGTGGAAGAAGCAGGCTCGATCTCTCCGGCTTTCAGGGAGCGATAGCACTCAGAAAGTTTTACAAGAGCATCGTCGCTCAGCTGCTGGCGTCCATCTTCGGCAACATATCCGGTCGAATCCGTGTCGGCACCAAGAAGGGCATCCTCTCCTGCGAATGTTCCGTCGTAGATTGCTTCCAGCTGTTTTGTCACGTTGCTGTGCATAACCTTCAGAACGCTGGTCAGGATGATATTACTGTCGCCGTTTGCGCCATCGTTGTACTGGTCAACATCACAGCCGATCACATACACGCCTTTGTTTTCTTTTGCTGCTGTGAACACACCGTTTCCGGAAGCGCCTGCCGCTACAAAGAGCACGTCGCAGCCTTCTCCGATCAGGGCTTCACCGACAACTTTGCCGCCGGCCTCGTCGCCGAAGTCGCCTACATAGTTGCCGCCAACGTTGTTGCCTGCCAGGTCGGTTCCCGCATAAGACGGGAGCTCAACGATCTCAGCTGCTGTGCCGTACTTCGCGTTGGCATAGTTCACACCGCTCATGAAGCCGAACTGATAGTTGACATTGGACGGGAATGCCATACCATTGACGACTGCTACCTTGTTGGTGGTTGTGGAAAGCGCTGCCGCTACACCTGCGAAGAAGCCGGATTCTTCCTCCTTGAAGGTCATGGTATATACGTTGTCTTCCTGAACAGGATTTCCTTCGCTGTCCTGAATTGTGGAGTCAACAACGAGGAAATATTTGTCCGGATTGTCGATTACAATGTCGCCGATCGCCGCGAAGTTGAAGCCCGGAAGGACGAATACATCAAAGTCTCCCACCGATTTTTCAACTGTCGGAACAAGCTGTGCGTAGTCCGCTTCCTTGATGTCCGTAACCTTGCAGTCATCATGTGTCTCGAGAAATGTTTTGATGCCCTCATAGCAGTCCTGATTGAAGGATCCGTCATCGATTCCGGTCGATGTGATGATGCAGATGCTTAACGCTTTGTTCTCCTCTGCCATGGCCGGCGCTGCCATCATTCCGACTGCCATGCCTGCTGCAAGAGCTGCTGCTGCCATTTTTCTGATTGTTTTTCTCATGCTTTCCACCTCTGTGATCATAGTAATTGTTGACAGGTAACGGCACTTCTCATTCGGAATGCTTCGCAATTCATTCGGGATGCAAGCATTTCATTCGGAATGCTTCGCATTCCTCATGTGAGCGGCCAGAGACGCTTCGCGTCTTGTCCGCCCCAAGACC
>CAMOXX010000182.1 GCA_946629475.1 uncultured Blautia sp.
TTTACTCTCGTTCCTTTTTCAGGAGCGCGATCTCCTGCGTGAGCTTCCGTATTTCCTCCTTTTGCCGGGATACCGAAAGAGTCAGTAGAAATACGATCATCGTAAGGAAGATCATGCCGAAGAAAAAGAGCATGTTGCTTGGCGTTTCAATGCCGAAGAGTCTGCAGAAGAAATTCAGTACGGCGGGAAATGCCGTAATAAAGATCATGCAGACATCCAGTAAAATCCAGGGCAGTATGAAGCGGATATGCGCTTTTTCAGACTTCATCTTGTAAAACAGGTAGAGAAGAATCAGAGCCCAGATGATAAAAAGAAAGATCTTTAACCGAATACTCACTGTTTTCTCATCCTTTCCAGTAGAATCGCGATCGTCACCTTGATCATATAGTATAACGAGCCTTTCATGCGAATGGAAGACCGGCCCCTCATACGCTCTTTCATGACCACCGGCATTTCAAGCACTTTCTTTCCCTCTTTTATAACCCGCATCAGGCTTTCCGGTTCAGGGAAATCCACGGGGTAATCTTCCGCGAATTCCCGGATGACGTCCCGATTTACCATACGCATCCCGGAGGTGGGATCTGTGATTTCCTGACCTGTAAGAAAACGGATCAGCCATGAAAAATACCGGATTCCGCTCCGGCGCAGGGGAGAAGACTGAAAGCCCTTTCTCTCCAGAAATCTGGATCCGATGACCATGTCCGCGTGTTTGGAGATCAGGAGGTGTTCCATTGCACTGAGGAAGGCCGGGTCATGCTGCCCGTCTGCGTCGATCTGGACGGCGATGTCGCAGCCATTTTTAAGAGCATACAGATAGCCGGCCTGCATGGCGCCTCCGATTCCGAGATGCACAGACAGATCAATCAGAGGAATTTCTTCCTTGCGGCAGAGCTCGGGAGTATTGTCGTCTGAACAGTCATTGACCACAACAAGATCAAAACTCTCCGCATGCTCTTTTATGCGGCGGACGGTTTCCAGAATGCTGTCTTCTTCATTATATGCAGGAATGATGATCAGACGTTTCATAGTTTTACCATTTGATATCGATGGCCAGGCGTTCCGTGATTCCCCGGTAGACGGTCAGAAACAGGCGGAAGAGTCCAAGGCAATAGAGTCGGTGAACGATGTGCAGCTTCATATTGGCACCTCTGTGCCGGAGCACATAGGAAAGCGACATATAAGGATTTCTGCGCCAGCCCGGGAATTCCGCGTTCAGAAATGCCATATTCTCTTTCAGGATCTTTTTAAAATGAGGTGCCTCCGAAAGCCGGTACATCAGGGAAATTCCAAGATGCAAAAAGGCAGCTGCTTCGAGATAAGTGAGCAGAGCAGGATTCTCCTCATCATAGATCTGTCGGATTTCCTTGATGGATTTATAGACATCAGGAATGTATTCTGCCTTCATTGTGTTCGTGACAGAACCGCTGCGCACACGGTAAGAAATGAGCGATTCCCTTAAAAAAGCAATCTTTTCGGCACGCATGATGATCAGCTGCATAAACATGAAATCGTCCAGGACTTTCGGATGAACCGGGAGATCACCTGCGTTTTTCAGGAGATCCGCACGATAGATCTTATTCCAGAGAGCCGGGTTGACTTCTTCCATAAGTCCCGGATCCTCCTGGAAATGGAAACTTTGATAGGGGAAATGAGTCATTTCGCGGGAGTATGACTTTTCAGTTTCCTCATCGATACGGTCAAATCCGCAGCAGACGATATCTGCTTTGGAGACTTTGGCGGCGCGGTACATTTTCTTTGCGAAGTCATTTTTAAGATAATCATCCGCATCCAGGAAGCCGATGTATTGACCATTTGCAGCTGCAATTCCGTCCCGGCGAGCCTTCCATGGACCTTCATTTTGTTTATCAATGATGACAAAGCGCTGCCCGCCCGCCTTTTCCTGATACTCTTTCAGGATGGCAGGGCATCGGTCAGGGGAGCCGTCATTGACGCAGATGATTTCGATTTCCGGAAGCGTTTGGGCGAGCAGGGATTCCAGGCAGCGGGGAAGATACCGCTCTGCCTTATATACCGGAACGATAATGCTTAGCTTGATTTTCTGATTGGTCGGTTTCATAATTTCCGGGTTTTGGAGTCGCACAGCGCCGGTCCGGGGAGAAGACGCTGCCGCCTTTCTTTATTCTATGTTCCTGACTTTCCAGATTCTGACATGCTCCAGGCCGTCGTGCCATTCGAAGACAGGTTCAAATGAGGGAGTCTTTTTCGCGTCAAAAAAGAGGCGCCACAGGAGCTCATTTTTCCGTGTACTTTCCATGTAATCCTTTCCCTCTTCGGTCTGGGAGAGGGGAGTTCCGTCAGGTGCGTAGGCGTAGTAAGTCGATTCCGGGATTTCCTGTGTCCCCGTGAAATCCCAGTTGGCATAGTATTCGTACCAGCCGATCTGCCCCGTCATCATGTATGTGAGAAGGAGGTAGGTTTCTTTCGGCTTGTCCGGACGCATGAGGGACCAGGCATTTTCCGCGTCTTCGGCACTGAGATTGCCTTTGCTTTCAAGGAGGGAGAGCGCATTTTCCTTATCTGTAACAAGCACCTCCCACAGAATGTCAAAAGCAGCAGCTGTATCACAATGCTGCATCAGAAGGTTGACCGCACTGTTTCCGCAGTGGGACAGCATCAGGAGAATGCGTCCGGCAAGGATAGGATCGTCTGTCGTCAATGCTTTGGAAATGAGGATCGCCCGCACCCCGTTCTGCGTTCCTCCGTCCCACATACAGGGATGACCGGATTCGCTCTCATAATAATATCCCATATCCCACCAGGAGGAAATCACTGCACCCGGATCCTCCGCGTTTTCTTTGATAAAACGCATGGCTTCCATGGACGAATCGGTTACGGTAGGGCGGGAGTCCGCGGATGCCTGATAGGATCCGATGAGAGCGGGAATAAGCACTGCTGCCGTTACCAGAGCGGAAATCACAAAACGGACGGGTCTTTTTTTCAGAGTGATCCCCATGAAAAGACGGCCGATCATGCCTCCTGCCAAAAGTCCGGCAGGGATGGACAGATGTTCGATAAAGCGGGAACCTGAATGTGTTAAATACAGACACGCTGCGAACCAGGGAACAAGAACACAGACATAGATCAGACTGTCTTTTGCGGAAAGCGTTTCCTCCTCGTTTCGAAACCGGGGAATTCCGGAAATGAAAAGCCACATAAAGCCCGCAAAGGCAAAGATGAGCACCATCGCGCCGCCGATCCCGTTCACGCCTGAAATCGCTTCGTTGGGAATATAGCCATAAAAGGAAAGAGACAGATTTTCAGGGAACAGATTTGCGGTGGCCAATTCTGCGATCGAGGCCAGAAGATTCGGCAAGGAACCCTGACCGGTTTCGGAAGCAGTCGAAAAGAACAGCCCGCGGATAATGTTGGAAAAGACCTTCGGGCCGGTAGTGATCACTAAGCCGACAGCGATGACAGCGACAGATGCCGCAAGTGCCGGAATTGCCGGCTGGCGGATGAATTTTGCTGCGCAGGAACCATGGCCTTCAGTCAAAAACGGTGAAACAATGAGGAAAAGAAGCCCGCCGAAGAGAGTCAGTCCCACGAACAGCATGCCGTAAGTCGGAGTCCAGCAAAGAGAAAAGATTATGGCAGTCAAGGCAAAGCCCAGAGCGGATAAAATACGGTTCTTCCGGGAATCGGCACGGAGAATTTCCGTGATAAAAAAGATCAGGAACAGTTCTATGAGCACAACAAACATATCCGTATCGAAACGGCCGTAGCAGGTGCGGAGGACATAGATCGGTGCGCAGGAGACAAGCAAGCCCGAGGCAATGGCGCCGGCTCTTCCGGAGATCCTGAGGCCGATCAGATATGCCGCGATTGCGGCAAGAGCAGCGACAAATGCGCCGATCCTGTATTCCAGAGCATTGAGGCTGCCGCCGAAGAGCCGGTAAAACAGGACTGTCAGGTAAACGATGCCCGGCTGGTATGCGGCACTTCTTCCCTCAGGATAATAGCTGAGCGTATCCCTCGGAGTCCCGTCCTTAGTGTAGGAATCGCCGAGCATTCTGTTTTTCAGGAAGTTGTTGACCAGCCTTACATGGTAGTAAGAGTCCAGATCCGTCAGATAAGGAGTGCCTTCTTCGTCGGTATAGACCGCTTTTGTCTCTTCAGTCTCGCCGGTCATCGACAATGGCGCAGTTCTGAGAAACACTGCGAAAGCCGTGATTGCCAGCATGCAGATTACATGAAGAAGAACGGACGCTGTATTCTTCGTCCGTTCCGCATTGAGTGATCGTTGGATCTTTACTGTTTTCATCTTGCCTTTACTTTTTGATCTTTACTTTCTTCTTTTTGCTCCAGGCGGATACGAGCCTTACGCCGCCGGTCTTTTTATATGTACGGATCCGGAAGTAATAGGTCTTGCCTTTCGTCAGATTTTTGATTATTTTGGATGCTTTTTTGCGCCCCTTTATGGTTACGGTCTTTACGTCTTCCTTAAAATTCTTGTCAGTGGAGTAGCAGATCTGGTAACCACTGATCTTCTTGGGCATACCCTTTTTCCACTTGACGGAGGCTTTCAGCTTTTTGAGATTTCTTGCCTTTGAGATCTTCGTCTTCTTGGGATTGACATTGACGGTGATCTTCTTCGAACTCTTCTCGCAGTTGGCTGTAGCTGCGGAAGTGACAGTGATTATGGCCTGTCCCATATAGTTCTTCGGGACGGTGATTTTACCGTTCGCATCGACCGGGATTTTTTTGTTACTGCTTGTAAATGAGAGCTTTCCGCCGATTGTTGACGCCGAAAGCTTATATGTTTTTTTCTTCTTTGCGGTGGTGCAGTTAAACGTAGGAGCCGCGGAAATCGTGTCTGTGGCCTTTTTGATTGTAAATGTTTTCGTTATGGAATTCTTATAAATTCCCTTTCCGGTGATTACAATACTGGCAGTTCCGGCTTTGACGTTGTTTAAATACTGTACAGTATAATGCGTTCCGCTTGTTAATGTCGACGATTTATATTTGACCGTCGGCAAAGGCATAATGGGTTTGCCCGTATAAACATAGCTCTGCGAAGGCAGTATTACACTGCAGTTTTTCATTGGCCTGTCTGTCGATGTCGGTTTGGGCTGAGGCTTAGGGCTGGGATCGGGTATTGTTTCTCCGTTACTTACTGTGACTTCCTTCAGATT
>CAMOXX010000183.1 GCA_946629475.1 uncultured Blautia sp.
AGAGCGGCGTTATCGACAAGACAGCCCTGGTCTACGGGCAGATGAACGAGCCGCCGGGAGCACGTATGAGAGTCGGTCTTTCGGGACTGACGGTGGCGGAGTATTTCCGTGATGTGAAGAACCAGGATGTGCTTCTCTTCATTGATAATATTTTCCGTTTTACACAGGCAGGATCCGAGGTATCGGCGCTTCTCGGCCGTATGCCTTCGGCCGTTGGCTATCAGCCGACGCTGGCGACGGAGATGGGCGCGCTTCAGGAGCGCATCACATCGACCCGCAAGGGCTCCATCACTTCTGTACAGGCGGTATATGTGCCTGCGGATGACCTGACGGACCCGGCTCCGGCGACGACCTTCACCCATCTGGATGCCACCACGGTGCTTTCCCGTGATATCGCGAGCCAGGGTATTTACCCGGCCGTGGATCCTCTGGATTCGACCAGCCGTATCCTCAGCCCCGAAATCCTGGGCGAGGAGCACTACAATGTGGCGAGATCCGTACAGATGGTACTTCAGAGATACAAAGAGCTTCAGGATATTATCGCGATCATGGGTATGGACGAGCTTTCCGAGGAGGACAAGCTGACGGTCAGCCGTGCGCGTAAGGTCCAGAGGTTCCTGTCCCAGAGCTTTTCCGTGGCGGAGCAGTTTACCGGCATGCCCGGCAAGTACGTGCCGCTGAAGGAGACCCTGCGCGGCTTCCGCATGATTCTCGACGGGGAGTGCGATGACATCCCGGAGAGCTGTTTCCTGTTTGTGGGAACCATCGATGAAGTATTCGAAAAAGCGAAAGCTTTGTAAAGGAGGCTGTCTATGAACACCTTTCCTTTGCGGATCGGCACCCCCGACGGCCTGCTGTTTGAGGGGGATGTCGTATCGGTGAGCTGCAGGACGATCACCGGTGACCTGGCGATACTCGCGGGCCACATCAATTACTGCACGGCACTCGGTATGGGTGCGGCATGTGTTACCCTGGAGGACGGGACGCGGAAAGAAGCTGCCTGCATCGGCGGAATGATCACGATGATGAATAACAAGTGCAGAATTCTCGCGACAACATGGGAATGGAAGGAAGACATCGACTTCGAGCGCGCCCAGGCGGCAAAGAAGAAGGCGGAGGAGCTGATCGCAAAAGGCGGACTCTCGGACCGCGAATACATGCTTGCCGAGGCAAAGCTTCACCGTGCTCTGGTAAGAATGGGCCTGAGCTCCAGATAAACGAACATGCATGCGCGGTGGATGAACAGGACACCGGCATATATTGCACGAGACAGGCCGGCATTTGCCGGTCTCTCGTTTACTATGAAATGAGGTTAATTGTATGAAAAAACTAATGACGGGTGATGAAGCCATCGCCAGAGGTGCCTATGAGGCGGGCGTTTCGTACGCATCTGCTTATCCCGGAACTCCGAGTACCGAGATTCTGGAAAACTTAAGCACCTATCCGGAGATCTATGCAGAATGGGCTCCGAATGAGAAGGTTGCTCTGGAGAGCGCAATCGGCGCCTCCATTGCCGGACAGCGCAGCATCATGTCAATGAAACACGTAGGCATGAATGTCGCGGCGGATCCGATGTTCACGTGGGCCTATATGGGCGTGAACGCCGGAAACCTGATTGTTACCGCGGACGAGCCCGGAATGTTTTCTTCCCAGAATGAGCAGGATAACCGGAACTACGCCAAATCGGCAAAGCTTGCAATGCTGGAGCCCTCCGACAGCCAGGAGTGCATCGACATGGTGAAGGCGGCCTATGAACTTTCTGAACAGTATGACACACCGTTCATCATCCGCATGACAACCCGCGTCTGCCACTCCAAGAGCATCGTGGAGCTTTCGGAGCGGAAAGAGGCAGAACCGAAGGAGTGGACAAAGAATCCGGCGAAATATGTATGTCTTCCGGCCATGGCGCGGAATATGAAGGTCCGCCTGATCGAGAGGATGAAGCGCCTTGCTGAGTACAGCGAATCCAGCCCGTTCAACCATGTTGAGATGGGGGATACTTCTGTCGGCGTGATCGCTTCGGGTATCTGCTATTACTATGCGAAGGAAGTGTTCGGGGAGAACGCCTCCTACCTGAAGCTTGGCTTTACCAATCCGCTTCCGGCAAATCTGATCCGCGATTTCTGCGCGAAGGTCGACAAGGTTTATATCCTCGAGGAGAATGACCCGTATATCGAAGAATTCGTGCGGCAGCAGGGAATCGACTGCATCGGCAAGGATCTGTTCCCGCTGACCGGAGAGATGACTCCGGATGTCATCCGCGCCTGCGTGACGGGAGAGCCGCCTAAGACGATCGAATTTGACAGAAGCAAGCTGATCGGCCGCGCTCCGACCTTCTGTGCCGGATGTCCGCACAGAGGCCTGTTTTACCGTCTCGGAAAACGCAAGGATATCATGATCAGCGGCGATATCGGCTGCTATACGCTGGCGGCCGGAAAGCCCTATTCTGCGATGGATTCGACTGTGTGCATGGGTGCCAGCATCAGCATCGGACACGGTGCGCAGAGAGCCTTCAATGCGCAAGGCGTAAACCGCCGCGTTGTGACGGTGCTCGGGGATTCCACATTCTTCCATACTGGAATCAATTCTTTGATCAATACCGTCTACAATAAGAGCAATACGGTGAACATTATCCTGGACAACCGGATTACAGGCATGACCGGCCATCAGGACAACCCCGGAACCGGCTATACCGCGAAGGGGGAGGAGACAACACTGATCAGGATCGAGGACCTGGTGCGCGCGATCGGCGTGAAGCATGTGTATGTGATCAACCCCAACAATCTGAAGGAAGTGGACGATACGCTGGACAAGTGCCTGGCCCTCGACGAACCGTCCGTCATCATTACCCGCTGGCCGTGCGCACTCAAAAAGTTCTCGAAGGAGGACAAGGAGGAGTTTGACAGCCTGTTTGTGACAAAGAATGTCGTTGATCCGGACAAGTGTATCGGATGCCGGCTGTGCCTGAAGGCAGGATGCCCGGCGATGTCCTATGTCAAAGAGGATAAAAAGGTTGTAATTAACCGTGCGCAGTGTGTGGGCTGCGATGTCTGCACGCAGGTCTGCCCGAAGAACGCAATCGGCAAGGAGCAGGATGGGGGGAAGAACGCATGACAAAGAGTATACTTCTGGTTGGTGTCGGAGGCCAGGGAACCATTCTGGCGAGCAAAATCCTGACAAACGGCCTGATGGAGGCCGGGTATGATGTAAAGATGAGCGAGATCCACGGCATGTCCCAGAGGGGCGGATCGGTTTCGTCCCAGGTCCGGTACGGCGAAAAAGTGATGTCGCCGGTGATCGAGAAGGGGCAGGCGGATATTGTCGTGTCCTTCGAAAAGATGGAAGCGCTCCGGGCGCTGGATTACCTGAAGGAGGACGGCACGCTGATCGTGAACAATGTAGAGATTCCTTCCATGTCCGTCATTACGGGCGACGAAGAGTATCCTTCAGATGTGCTTGAGGAGATCGAAAAGCATGTAAAGGCGGTCGTGGTGGACGCGACAGCGCTGGCAGCCGGAATCGGCAATGAGAAGGCGGCCAATATCATACTTCTCGGTACGATCATCCGCTCGATGAACCTTACGGAGATTGACTGGGACAGCATCCTCGAAGCAAATATCAAACCGAAATTCCTGGAACTCAATAAGAAGGCACTTCAGGTAGGGATGGAGGCAGTGCAATGATTTCTGAAAAAATGAAACCCCTCGTGAATAATAATTCGATGATCCGTGTGATGTTCGAGGAAGGAACCCGGCTGAAAGCATTGTACGGGCCGGAGAATGTTTTTGACTTCAGCCTGGGGAATCCGTCAGTACCGGCGCCGGACAGCGTGCGCCGCGCGATCATCGATCTGGTCAACGAGGAAGAGCCGACGGTGCTGCACGGATATATGAGCAACGCAGGCTTTGAGGATGTCAGGCAGACGATCGCCGAGTCACTGAACCGCCGCTTTGGAACCGCTTTTGCCGCGAAGAACCTGATCATGACGGTCGGTGCGGCGAGCGGACTCAACATTGTGTTGAAAGCGATCCTCAATCCGGGGGATGAGGTGATTGTCTTTGCACCGTATTTTCTGGAGTATGGTTCCTATGTACGGAACTACGACGGAGTCCTCGTACAGGTATCCCCGGATACGGAGACCTTCCAGCCGAACCTTAAGGAGTTTGCGGAGAAGATCACGGCGAAAACAAAAGCCGTGATCGTGAACACCCCGCACAATCCGACGGGAGTGGTTTATTCGGAGGAGACAATCCGGCGCCTGGCTGCAGTTCTTGAGGAAAAACAGAAGGAATTCGGGACAGTCATCTACCTGATTTCCGATGAGCCCTACAGAGAGCTTGCTTATGACGGCGCGGTCGTGCCGTACCTCACAAAATACTATGATAATACGATCGTGGGATACTCCTACAGCAAATCCCTTTCCCTGCCGGGAGAGCGGATCGGTTATGTGGTGATCCCCGACGAAGCGGATGGGAGCGAAGAACTGATTACGGCTGCCACGATCGCGAACCGCGTCAATGGCAGCGTCAACGCACCGTCGCTGATGCAGAAGGTGATTGCCCGCTGTGTGGACGAAAAGACGGATATCGAGGCGTATGACAAAAACCGGAAGGCCCTCTATGACGGGCTGACCGGAATCGGCTTTGAATGCGTGAAGCCGGAGGGCGCTTTCTACCTGTTTGTGAAATCACCCGTTCCGGATGAGATGGAATTCTGCACAGCAGCTAAAAAATACAATATTCTGATGGTTCCGGGAAGATCCTTTGCCTGCCCGGGGTACGTGCGGCTTGCATACTGCGTATCGTACGAGACCATCGTGAATTCAATACCGCAGTTTGAGAAGCTGTATCGGGAATTAAAAGGCTGAGAGGAGTATCTCAGACTCTTTACGAAACGGGGTTTCGAGCTTCCCTGGAGTTGGGACTGGGGCACGCAGTGCCTTTACATGAATCCTGACGTCAAAGGGAACGAGTAGGGTACGCAAATCACTAAATAAATGTATGGAATAATAAATGAAGCTGTGAATTCACAAGATTACTATCTCGAGAATTCACAGC
>CAMOXX010000184.1 GCA_946629475.1 uncultured Blautia sp.
TGAGCGCAATGAACAGCAGGGTCAGCGCCTCGAAGAAGCCGAGCCCCACGGTCTTGATCTCTTTCTTTTCGTTCATGTACCTCTTCCTTTCTCTCAGTAGTGGTAGGTCGGTGTGTTATCTTCTCTCCTGGTCTTGATGCTGTGGTGACGGTGGCAGAGCGCCTGCCAGTTACTCCTGTCCCAGAACAAAGACCGGTCACCACGGTGCGGTTTGATGTGATCCACATCAGTCGCCCTGACATACCGGCCTTCCTTCATGCACTCCACGCATAGCGGGTGCGCTTCCAGGTATTCTTTTCTCGCTTTCTGCCATGCCCTTCCGTAACCGCGGGATGGTAAAGCCTGCAGAATTCTTTGATATTCTGTATATCCGCTCGAATCGGATTTTATAAAAGACAGCCTCGTTTGTATCCATAAATGCATGTTTGTTAGATTTGTGTTAGATGACAATGTTATAATTTTCAATGTCTATAAATATTTCGAGTCGGGAAGACGACCAGAGGAGGTTTTTTATGAAAAAAACAGGCATGATTGCGTTTGCAATGGCAGCCGTGATGGGGCTGTCTGTCAGTGCTTTTGCGGCGGAGGAGACAACCGGAGCAAAAGCAGACACTCAGACTGAAGCTCAGGAAGACGGCAAAGAGGCAAAATCCGAGCACCTGGTAGCAGAAGAATTCAAAGACATCGTAACGAATGACGAAGGCCTGTATGTGGCCGGCCTTGAGTATCTTGCTGCTGCGTTGTTTGCGGACGAACCTGAAAAGATCTCAATCGACGGTCCGGACGATAAAAAGGTAGACCTTTATATTTACCGCCCGCAGGGTTATACGGATGAGACGCTGCCGGTCATTTATTACAGTCATGGCGGCGGATATCAGACCGGAGATGCGCAGATGTACACCTATGAGTTCCAGGAAATGGCAAATAATAACAACGCCGCGGTCGTCTCTGTAGAGTATACCCTTACCACAGACCCCTCCTACAGATATTTTATCGAGATCGAACAGGCTTACACAGGCCTGAAGTATGTTTATGAGCATGGTGAAGAACTGAAGATCGATCCGGAAAACATCGTTATCATGGGCGAAAGCGCCGGGGGCGGACTTACAGCACGTATGGCCCTTTACAATAAAGACAAGGGCGATAAGATCCCGCTCAAGGGCGAAATCCTGATCTATCCGATGTTAGACTGTCGTACCGCCGGCGAGGATGACATCTACAACAACGAATATGCCGGAGATTATATCTGGTCCAAGGAAGAGAATGTAGCCGGCTGGGCTGACTTAAAGCACGGAGAGGATATTCCCGAGGATGAGATGATCTATTTCTCTCCGGCTCTCGCAACGCCTGAGCAGCTTGCAGGTCTGCCTGACACCTTT
Source organism: uncultured Blautia sp. (assembly GCA_946629475.1). GTDB lineage: Bacteria > Bacillota > Clostridia > Lachnospirales > Lachnospiraceae > Blautia_A. Next base: position 1,380 of record CAMOXX010000184.1, read on the forward strand.
ATCATCGTAGGAAGCCTTGATCTGTTCGTAAATGAAGACCTTGCTTACGCAAGCAACCTCACGATAGCCGGTGTTTTAGCGGAAGCCTATCTGGAACCGGGTGTCCCGCATTCCTATAATGTTGTCGGACATGATACGCCTCAGGGCAAACGCTTTGTAGCGCTTCGGGATAACGCAGTTCAGAGGATGTTCAGCAAATAATGGTACGAACCATCAGGATATGAATAAAACCATTCGAGAAGAATCGCTCAGGCTTTGAAGCCTGGGCGATTTTGGCATATAATAATCCTGAAAGAGGGATTTTGATTATATGGAGAAAACGGACGATCAGAAAAGAAAAATCTTCCACGGAATCTGTATTGCCATACTGACGGCTCTGTTTACCGTCTTGGTGGCTGCTGCACTTCAAAAAGGAGATGCGGACGAGGCGGCCCTTCTGCACACGGCCGGCTGCGGGATCATCATGGTGATGAACGTCCTCCTGGCCGTAAGCTACAGCGCGGGGCACTACACGGTCACGGTTGTTCAGGACCGGATCTATATGCTGCTTCTGATCCTGATCAGTGTAGGGCTTTTGACGCTCGGCATTTACAGGCTTATGTTTTTCAACCTCGGTTATTATTATCTGGAAGTAATTCTTTCACAGGTCTCTCTCATCACGACTGCAGTCTGGACCATGCTGTTCGGTTTTTTCGACCTGACATTTTTCAGGATTTCAGGGGAACGGCAGGCAAAGATCCGGTCTCTCATCATTGTTTTCTCCATCGCTTTCATCGCCCTCGTGATGTCGAATCCCCTGAACGGATTTATTTTCGGCGAAGCCGGAGCGGAAGGCATTTCTCCCGGACCGCTCTTTTTCCTCAACTGGGTCTACAGCCTTGGATTTTCGGTGTGGTACAGCGTCATGATCCTTCTGTTCGTGGATGACTGGCTGACAAAGATCGCCCTGCTGATCTTTGAAATCCACACGCCGATCTGGTTCGTCCTGGACCTCCTCATTGGTTTCCAAAGAAGTGATTACGGTTCATTTCTCTTTCTGGAGACATTTGTCTCCTTCCTCTCCATGTTTGTGATCTTCTGTTTTATTTACATCGAAAACAATCGTAAGCTCCGGAGAAAGGAGATGGAGCTCACTCAGTCGAGGCTGAATTCCCTTCAGCTGCAGATGGATCCGCATTTCATGTCGAATGCCCTGAACGCGATTTCCGTTCTGACGGATACGGATCCGAAGGCCGCGAAGCGCATGATTTCGGATCTGTCCGGGTATCTGCGTGAGAATTTTTACGACCCGGACGGAAAAGAAAGCCTGATGATCCCCTTTCCTGCGGAACTGGAACGCCTGGAACGTTACCTTGCCATCGAGCGCATCCGTTTCCCTGACATCCGCGTGGATTACTGGCTGGAGACTACGGAGTTTGAGATACCGGCCATGACCCTGCAGCCATTGGTGGAAAACGCCATCAAGCACGGCATCTGCAAAAAGAAGCACTGCGAAGGCAGCATCGAGATCCGCTCCTTCGAGAACGAAGAAGCTTATTCGGTCCTCGTTGAGGACGACGGAGCCGGCTTTGATGAAAGAGAGCTTTCGGCAAGGCGAGAGGGAGAAGAAAAGAGAAAACGCATCGGGATCCCGAATACCGAAAAGCGCCTGGAACTGATGTGCGGAGGGACTCTTTCGATCTGCAGTACTCCGGGATCGGGAACTGTCTGTGAGATTACGATCCCGAAACGAAGAAAATGAAGAAGTTGGGAGTTTCGAAATGCTGGCATTATGTGTCGATGATGAAAGACTGGGGCTGGAAGCCTTAAAACGGGCGGTGTCCCTGGCGCCGCAAGTGACCGGTACCGCCGCTTTCGACAATGAGAACGACGCGCTTTTATGGGCAAAGGACCATCGTCCGGATATTGCTTTTCTGGATATCCGGATGCACGGGATGGACGGGCTGATACTGGCACAAAGATTACGCATGCTGCATCCGGATCTTGCCATCGTATTCTGTACAGGCTATGAACATTACGCCATCCGCGCCATGAATCTCCATATAGACGCGTCCTATCTGATGAAACCGCTGCAGTCCGAGGCGGTCGCCCGCGAACTGGACCGCATTCTTGCAAATCCGCCGGAAAAGCTGCTCGATGTGGTCTGCTTCGGCAATTTTGAGGTGTTTGTCCACGGAAAGCCTTTAAACTTCGACCGCAGAATCTCCAAAGAACTGATGGCCTGCCTGATCGATAGACGGGGAGCCAGCATGACAGTGCCGGAGCTGCATTCGATTGCCTGTGAGTCCCATCAGAACTTATCGAGACAGTCTGTCTACCAGGCACTCTATTCTTTGAAAAGAGTGCTCGCTTCTGTCGGAGCTGAGGAGGTGCTGATTACCGGTCCGGGCACTTACTCCATCGATATGTCCAGGATCAGCTGCGATTATTACAAACTGCTGGAAGGCGATGAGAAGGCGGCGCATGCCTTTCTGGGAGAGTACATGAAACAGTATCCGTGGGCGGAGGTGACCTGCGGATGGCTGATTATGAACATCCAAAACAGGCAGAAATAATCCGTTCGGCCTTCCGGTCTTGTCGTTCCTATCATAGAATCCGCGGAAATACCCGGGTTTGTAATTGATGAGAAGGGGAATGATGCTCATGATCCTATGCAGGGGATCTCCCGAAAGTCATCAGGGGAGAAATCCTCACTATGCTGGACGGAACACAGAAAAGTTGTGATCTTCCCGCTGTCATAATCGAAGCTGACCTGGGCTTTTGCATCTGCCTTGAATATCGAGCTTGAATGATCGGCAAGAAGTCGCAGGAACTTTGTAGCTACCACAAATGGAACAGGCAGCAATTCTGGCGTTTCATTGGTCGCATAGCCGTACATCATTCCCTGATCTCCCGCGCCGCCCGTGTCCACACCAAGGGCAATGTCCGGACTCTGCTGCCTGACCAGGATGTGAATATTCGGTCCTTCCACAATAGGATCTCCATAGTTCAGCTTCTCCCATCCGATCCTGTCCAGCACTTCATAAACCAGGGCATTGTAATCCGGCTCGTAGGTACTGGTCAGTTCTCCCGCGATGATGATATGCTCGTCCTTCGCGAGACATTCTATCGCCACACGGGCATCATTGTGATGCCGAAGAACATCGGTCACTATGGCGTCCGCAATCTGATCGCAGATCTTATCAGGATGACCTGCTGATACCTGCTCACAAGTAATAATTCTACTCATTCTATTTTCCTTTCTGCCGGTTCTTCCCGACTCTCGAAGTATTGATTTCTTTCGCCGCTCTCTCAGGATGTCGAAACTAAGAGCTCTGGCCTGTGCGTCCAGACGATGGACATAAAAAAGGTTTCAACAGAAAGCAGCTGAAAGGATACTGCCGCCACAAGAATTACAAATATCAACTTCATCACCTTCCTGCTGTCCTGACCAGCCTTTGTCACTGCCATCTTTGTCAATTCCCACATACTTGGCAGGCTCAATTCCTGGTAACTCTTCTCTCCCGTCCACGATGACAGCGTCTCAAAACCCTTTATTCTTCTTCTCTTTTTCTCTTCTTTTCTTTCTTTGTAGCAAGATGTAGCAAGTAAAAACATTAATACATAGTGTCT
>CAMOXX010000185.1 GCA_946629475.1 uncultured Blautia sp.
CTTCTGGTATCAAAGCATTTTTCGGAACCGTTCAAGGACAGCAACGGTTATGGCGAGAGCATTGCAAGGCTCTCCAACATGCTGGGCGGCGGAGTGATCGTGCAGCGGTTCGGTGACCTGGTGCGCGGGCGCCGGAGCACCCATAAAAGGATCGAGGAGAGCTTTATGGTACCGACGCTCCAGGCGGAGCCGGGAGACCTGAGCCTGGTGCTTCCCAAGCGGATTCTGGACGGAATCATCGAGATGATCTACGCTCTGGATAAGATCGCGCCGGGAACCGCCAATGATGATACGCTCCTCTACGGCGTGGAGGTCAAATTCTACAATATGCAGGTCAGACTGAACAGGAATCTGGAGACGGACTACAAAGGCCTGTACATTATAGGGGACGGGAGCGGCGTGACGCATTCGCTGTCTCACGCCTCCGCGAGCGGGGTTTATGTCGCAAGGGATATTCTCAATCATTAAGGACTGTTCATGGGCAGTCAGGACGCGAAGCGCCTCTGAACGCCAGGGACAGCAAAAACAGCTGCCGTACACACCGAATGGGATGCACGGCAGCTGCTTTTGTCAGATAATCTGCATCGCGAAGCCTGCGAATATTACGATCAGTACGATCAGCCAGAAGATCTCCTGGCGGACCCGGTTGGCGAGAAGGCCGATACACTCCCGGATGAAGGCGTTCGGCCAGAACCACCATTTGGTGCGGCTTCCGATCCCTTCCGCACGGAGCCCCGCAAGCCCGGCCCATACACCGCTCCGGAATACATGGTAGTTGGTGGTTACAAACAGCACATTTTTCTTTTCAGCCTCCGGATCGGCGGCTTCAATCACGGTTTTGGAAAACTCCATGTTCTGGTAGGTGTTTGTCGACCGGTTTTCCTGCAGAATCACGTCTCCGGGGACCCCGCAGCTCTTTAAATACCGTGCCATCGCCTCTGATTCGGGCATGATTTCATCGCTGCCCTGGCCTCCGGACGGAACGAGGACCGCCGATTTTCCGGTTCTTTTTTTCTGATCATGCCAGAACTCCAGCGCCTTGTCGACCCTTCCTTTCAGCAGCGGAGAGAGCGTTCCGTCCTTCCGGAAGCCGCAGCCGAGGATCAGGATGTAATCCCTGAATCCCTGCGGCGTATGCCGTACTGCCCGGAAACCGCAGATGACGGAACCGAGAAGGATACACTCAAAATAGGTGAATACCGTAAAGTAAACACTGCTCACGACATAGAAGAACCGGTATGTGAGGTCGGAGCCCCTGATGTTCGCAGTCATGAGCCAGAAACCGACCGCTTCGCCGGCAATCAGCAGCAGTCCGATAAACAGGCCAAGTACATTCTGGAGCCGGACTCTTTCGTGGCGCAGAAGAGCGATGTTGCTCACAATCATGAGCAGGGAAAAGACAAGGACGATCGGGGAGGATATCAGCATGAACGTTCCGCCGGAGAGGCTCAGCTGCTCGTAGACATCACGCATCCCGTAATTTTGGGAGCTCATCATGCGGCGGAGAAACAGATCCAGCAGATTGAGCCCCGTAACAGTACAGAAAAAAACGGCGCCGCAGGTCAGAACTGTATCATAGGAATACAGAAGAGGGCCTTTGAGACCGAAAAACTGGACTGCGCAGAGGATGGCTGTTCCGAGAAAAAACAGTGTTATTGCTGCAATGAGCGCATTGTCGCCGGTGAAATTTCCGGTACTCTCGGAGTAGGTCAGGCCAAGCGGCATAACATGCAGTTCATCATGAAAGATTTCGTGTCCTTTTTGGTCTTCGACATGAAACTCATAGCTTCCGGGATCATCCGGATGAATTTCAATCTGAAGGGTGTCTTTGTTTTCAATTTGCAGTTCTTCCATGGGGAGTTCTTTCTCCTCCCAGTCAAAGGTCAGATCCTCCGGCCCGGGAGGAAGCTCATTATTATCAAACTGCTGTTCCAGTGTGAAATGCCCCTGGCCTGAGATTCTTCCGCATAAAATGACAATAAAGCAGGCTGCTGTGAGCAGCAGAATCCGGAACAGCAGGCTTTTTCTTTTCTCTTTCAGTTCGATGGATATCAATGGTTTTTCTCACTTTCTGATTTTCCTGGTTTTTGTGCATATCTGTGAAGATGCTGAACAGGCCCCCTCTTTTTGGCAGTCTTTGTCAGGTATGCTTCTGGGCAAGCTTCTGCGGAGATACACCTGTCTGGGCACGAAACACCTTGCCGAAATAGCTGGGAGACCGGAACCCGCATTTTTCTCCCACCTGGTACACAGGGAGATCGGGATTTTCAAGCAGCAGCTGCCGGGCCCGCCCGATGCGGATCGTGGTCAAGTGGCGCATGATGGTCTCGCCGGTTTCTCTTCGGAAGACTGCGCACAGGTATTCCGGAGTCTTTCCGGTGAGCTCCGCGATGTCGCGGAGGGAGATATCCTCCGCATAGTGTTCTTCCAGATACAGCAGGATATCGGAGATCAGGCTGTTTTCCTTGACCTCGGCCGACATCTCCACAAAGGAGCTTTCCTGGGAAATGTCCAGCAGAAAGGAATACAGTTCTTTTGACAGGATGCGGTTTTTGTCATCCGGGCTGCTTTCCAGAATGCGGGTGATAGCCTCAATATGCCGCAGACAGTGCTCCTGATTCCGGAGATGATAGATTCCGGGCTTGGAAAACTGCATGTCGACCAGGAGCTTCTGGCAGGAATTACCGGTAAAACCGAGAAAATGGACGATCCAGTCATCTTCCGTGCTGCTCTGGTAGGAGTGCGAAATGCCCGGCGGAAGAAGAAGGACCTCCCCGGGGTGCAGCAGACGGCGGTTTCCCTCGATTGTGCATTCTCCCACGCCCGATACGCCGATCAGCAGCTGCCAGTAGGGAAAACCGCTGGGGCGGCGGATCGAATCCTGCATAAAATCCTTCCCGAACATACGCAGCAGAAGGGGAACAGAGCGGTATAAACGTTTGCTGATTCGAAGGGAATATTCCATAAAACCACCTGAAATTAATAATTTTACATATATCTTATAATATTAAGATTTCATTTGTCAATATCTGATGTATAATATAGATAAAGGCAGACGGGAAACATAAAAGTCTGCAGACATCACGGAAGCGCCCGATTCATCAACCCCCGGTTCCGTTTCGCGGATGATCCGGAGCCTTATCACAACCAAAGGAGGATAATCATGTCTGTACCTTATGTAAAAAAAGACGAAAAAGGAATCTTCACTCTGTATGTAAATGACAAGCCGTTCTTCTGCCGTGCCGGAGAGATCCACAACTCCAGCGCTTCAGATCCGGAATTTATGAAAAAGAATGTATGGCCGAATCTGAGAGGCCTGAACATGAACAGCGTAATCGTCCCGGTGTACTGGGAGATGATCGAAGAGACCGAGGGCAAATATGATTTCTCCTCTGTGGACGTCATCATCGAGCAGGCGAGAGAAGAAGAGATGAAGCTGATTTTCCTGTGGTTCGGCCTCTGGAAAAACGCGGAGTCCATGTATGTTCCCGCCTGGGTAAAGCAGGATCCGGAGAAATATTTCCGTGCGGAAAAAGTGAACGGCGACCGCATGACAACCGTTTCTCCTCTGTGCGATGCCGCTGTGGAAAAGGACAGTCAGGCATTTGCGGCCCTGATGCGCCACATCCGCGAGTTTGATGAAGAACAGCAGACCGTCATCATCATCCAGGTGGAGAATGAGATCGGCCTTCTGGGAACCGACCGTGACTACAGTGCTGTGGCGAAGGAAGCCTTCGGCAGGGCGATTCCGGAGCAGGTCGCCGCGCTTACCGGAAAGAACGGTACGTGGGAAGAAGTGTACGGTGAGGATGCCGGCGAACGGTTCATGGCATGGTACTTTGCCAGCGCGGTGGAGAAAATCGCAGCTGCCGGAAAGAAGGAGTATGACCTTCCCTGCTACGCCAATGCATGGCTTCGTCAGTATCCCTGGTATCCGGGTTCCTATCCCATGGGCGGGCCGGTGGAAACCGTGCAGGATATCTGGAGATGCGCGGCACCTTCCCTGTTTACCTTCGGGCCGGATATCTACGTTCCGTACTGTGCGGATGTGATGGATCAGTATGCATCGGCTGAAAACCCGCTGTTTATTCCGGAAATCCGCAAGGATGCGGTGACAGCCTCCTATGCGCTGTATGCCTTTGCCGAGAAGAACGCAATCTGCTATTCACCGTTCGGAATCGAGGAGCTGGCGCTTGACCCGGCTCTGGTGGACAGACCTCCGATGGAAGTAATGATCGCCCTCAATATCGATCCCTCCGCTTTCGATATCACCGACAGCAAGGATTACCTCGCAACGGTTTACGGAATGATGGATGAAATCCAGCCCCTGTACCTGGAGCACAGAGGAACCGATCATCTGAAAGCGTTTGTGCGTCATGGCAGCCTGGACAACGGAGCATATCTGCGCTTTGGAAAATATGACCTCACCGCAGCCTATTCCCCGATGCAGACAGCGAAGCCTCTGGGGTCCGGCCTGGTGATGGAGCTGGATGAGGATACCTTCCTGATCATCGGTATGTCCTGCAGCATGGAATTCCGCGTAAAACCCGGCTGTGACAAGAAGATGAACATCCTCCGTCTGGAAGAGGGCGGATTTGTCGACGGACAGTGGAAACGCGGCCGTATCCTGAACGGCGACGAGAAGATGTCACTCTCCTTCGGACCGATGCCGAAGATGGTGATGGTGAAAGTGTATCAGTTCTGAAAAAAGAATAAAGAGAGCAGAAGGCAGTGAATAAAATACGGTTAATGACAAGCTGCTAATAAAAAGCTGTAAACAACAAGCAGTGCCGGGGCAGAGATGCTCCGACACTGCATTTTTGAGTCATGAGGGACAGGTCTCCGGGGAACGATGTGTGGTCACGCGTGTAAGAT
>CAMOXX010000186.1 GCA_946629475.1 uncultured Blautia sp.
CGAGCTGGGATATGACTGCGGTACTCCGGATGGACTCACAGGCCCGAAGACGGAGAAGGCAATCCGAGACTTCCAGAAGGCAGAGGGTGTGCCGGAAGACGGCCAGTATTCGGAAAACCTGACAGTACTTCTTGATCAGGCAATTGAAGAAAAGAAAGCTGAGGAAGAGGCAGCCGCGGCAGATTCAGAGGAAGAAGAGAACACAGAATCTGCTGACACAGCCGAAGCGGAAGGCGAAGCAGCTGAGAAAGCAGAGGCAGATGAGATCCTGGAGGAAGAAAACCGTAAACTGACAGAGGAAAAAGCAGCACTCGAGGAAGAAAAAACAACCCTGGAAGAGGAGAATGCATCGCTCCAGGAGGAGAAGACAACTCTGGAGGAGGAGAACGCATCGCTCCAGGAGGAGAAGACAACCCTGGAAGAGGAGAACGCATCGCTCCAGGAGGAGAAGACAATCCTGGAGGAGGAAAACGCTTCTCTCGAGGAAGAAAAAGCAGCACTGGAGGAGGAAAACGCTTCTCTCGAGGAAGAAAACGCAGCGCTCCAGGGTGAGAAAAACACTCTCCAGGAGGAGTATGAACTCCTTCAGGGCGAAGCCGAAGGACTTCGCGAGGAGAATTCAACCCTGCAGGATACAAGCCTCTCCGATGAGATACGAATCCTGGAGGAAAGGAATGTAAGCCTGTCAGAGAAGATCGAGGAGCTTAAGGAACAGAACCGGGAGCTTACGGAAGCGGCCTACGTGAACCAGAACGGAGAAAAAGAGGATGAGCTGTCCTATACGGAGGAGAAAGCCGCTCTGGAAGAGCAGGTGAAGGATCTGACAGAACAGCTGCAGGAGCTGGAGGCAGAGGCCTATCATTCCGGGCATACCATCTACGAAAACGCACTGTATGAGATACGCACGATCGAGGAGACTGCTGCTGCGCGCAAGGAAATCAAGGACGAGGATTCCGGCACCGATTATGTGAGGTACTATGATTCCAACGGAAACATCCTGCTTTCCTGCAATGTCGATAAAGAAAGATATATTCTGATCAACAGCCTCGGCTATGACCAGATCATTGTTTACACAGGTGAAAACCAGCTGACCGTGAGAGATGGGGATTTTGAGATTACTTTTGGCCAGGATGGAAGCATCACTTCGGTTTCTGACAATACCAATAAAAAAGAGGAGGAATAAATCATGAAGGTACTTACAGTGGATCACATCACAATCAATCTGGTGAATAAGGAAGAAAGCTTTGCTTTTTATGAGAATGTTTTCGGACTCTCAAAAAAAGAAGAAAAAAATATGGGAGATCACATCCTGCATCTGTACCAGCTTCCCGGCGTGATTCTGGAGCTCATCGAGTATGTGGATGAACAGAAGCTTGTACAGACCGGAAATACGGATATTGGAGTTTACCGTCACTTTGCGGTGACAGTGGATGACCTAGATGCTTTCCGGGAAGCCTGTGATAAGGCGGGATACGGAATCAATATGGAGCCCTCATATGTGGAAAAGCTCGGTAAGACCGTGATGCTTGTGAAGGATCCGAACGGAGTGGAGATCGAACTGATCCAGGCATAATTGTGGCAGCACAAAGTGCGGAACAATCCGTAAGCAGCTTTTGGCGAGTGAGTCATAATACAGGAGAGAATAATGTATATTTATGTCGATATCAATGCCGGCCGTGACGGGAACGGCAGCAAGGAGAGGCCTTTCCGTCATATTCAGGATGCTGCCCTGATCGCAAAGCCCGGGGATGAGGTGCTGGTCTCGCCGGGTGTTTATCGGGAATATGTGAATCCGAGGTACGGCGGGACGGAAGAAAACAGGATCGTGTACCGGAGTACGGTGCCGCTGGGGGCAGTTATCACAGGAGCCGAAAAGGCAGAGGACTGGGTAAAGGCAGAGGGGGACGTCTATGTGACGCGGATCCCGAACGGAGTATTCGGGAATTATAACCCCTATACGACCTATGTTTTTGGGGACTGGTATTTTGCGAAAAAGAGCAAACACACCGGCGCTGTTTACCTGAATGATAAAATGATGTACGAGGCGGAGAGCCTGGAGGAGTGCATCCGTGGGGAAGTATACAAGTGCTCCTGGGAGCCGGAGGCTTCCCGGTACAAATGGTACGCCGAACAGGACGGCAATGAGACCGTGATCTACGCGAACTTCCGCGGGGCTGACCCGAACAGGGAGAATGTGGAGATCAATGTGCGGCGCGAGTGCTTTATGCCCTCCGAAACCGGAAAGGGATATATCACTGTAAGCGGGTTCTCCATCTGCAAAGCGGCTACCACCTGGGCGCCGCCTGCAGCATTCCAGGATGCCATGATCGGACCGCACTGGTCAAAGGGCTGGATCATCGAGGACTGCGAGATCAGCAACAGTAAATGCTCCGGCATCGGCCTTGGCAAATATCTGGATCCGGACAATGACCATTATTTTACTGTAAAGCATGTCAAGAGTCCCACTCAGATGGAGCGGGATGCGGTGTGCAGGGGCCAGTATCACGGATGGCTCAAGGAGAAGGTCGGGAGTCATATTGTCCGCAGATGCAATATCCACCACTGCGAGCAGGGCGGCATCATCGGCCGTATGGGCGGCGTGTTCAGCATTATCGAGGACAACCATATCCATCATATCAACAACATGATGGAGCTGGGCGGCGCGGAGATTGCCGGGATCAAAATGCACGCGGCGATCGATGTGATTTACCGAAGAAACCATATTCATCACTGCACCATGGGCATCTGGTGCGACTGGGAAGCCCAGGGAACGCGGATTACGCAGAATCTGCTGCATGACAACCAGAAGCCGGAGTATGCTTCCCAGCTGGAAGGCGGCATGATGTGCCAGGATATTTTTGTCGAGGTCGGGCACGGACCGACCCTGATCGACAACAATATTCTGTTGTCGGATGTATCACTCCGCTTCGCAACCGAAGGCGTGGCCATGGTTCACAACCTGATCTGCGGCGCGTTCACTGTCGTGGGAGGAGGCACGGATGCTGTCGTTGACGGAGTCAACCGGGCACGCTACACTCCCTACCATATTCCGCACCGCACAGAGGTGATGGGATTCATGACGATCCTTCACGGAGACAACCGTTTTTACAACAACATATTCGTGCAGAAATGGCCTGCGGATGATTTTACAGTCCGGAGCGACAGCGAGGATGTATTCATGCACGAGAACAGGGAGTGCGGAACCCATGTCTGGGATGAGTATCCTTCCTTTGAAGAATGGATCGCGCAGTTTGACCTCGATAAGGATATCCCGGATATGAAAAAACTGGAGCATGCCCATTTTGGACATCTTCCGGTGTGGGCGGCAGGCAATGTCTATCTTTGCGGGGCAAAGCCCTGGGTGAAGGAAAAGAAGAGGCTTGTAAACAGTTCCGCTTCCGTAAAAACGGAGCTGCGTGAGGCGGAGGAAGGCTGGTATCTGGATACTAATATATATGAAGTAATCGGGGACTTTTCCGCTGATATGATCAGCAGTGATACTCTGGGCGAAGCATTTGAGCCGGAAGAAAGGTTTGAGAACCCTGATGGGACGGATATCATTTTCGACAGGGACTATCTGGGAAGCCATCGGGGATCAAAAGTGCTGCCCGGACCGTTTGCGTCGAAAGACGGGAGCTGCAAAGTCTGGTAAACAGGTACGAAGCAGATGACGGCTTTGTGTTTTCGCAGATACAATAAATAATAGAAGGAAAAACGAATGAAAAGAGACGGTCGTAGAATTCTCCTTGAGGGAATTGATAACTGCAGGGATCTGGGTGGACTTCAGAATGCGGACGGGCAGAAAATCCGGGAAGGACTGCTGCTCCGCTCCGCGCATCTTTATCATGCTACAGAAAAGGATGTACTTGACCTGAAAGAGGCTTTTTCACTGTGTGAAATACTGGACCTTCGAAATTTAGATGAACAGAAGGAGCAGCCGGACGCCCCGGTGCCTGGCGCCGAACATGTAGAGATGCCGATTTTCCCGCAGTTTCAGCAGGGAATAACACATGAGAAAAACCTGCCTCCCTATGAGCTTTATCCTCCCATGGCCGAGATCTATACCAGGTTTATCACGGTGGCACCCCAGAATCAGAATTTTGTCCGGGCGGTGAGGCGCGTTCTGACGCACGACTACGACAGAGGAGCCGTTCTGTGGCACTGCTTTGGAGGCAAGGACAGGTGCGGGATGGTTGCCGCCCTCACGCTTTCGGTGCTTGGCGTCCCCTATCCGACGATCATGGAAGATTATATGATGACGAACATTGTGGGCAGGAGCAAGGCGGAAAACGCCCGCAGAGCGGTGCTGGAACGGGGTGGCCCGCAGAAGGAAGCAGATTTTGAGTATGATGCGAACATCGCCCGGGAAAGCTTTCTGAATAATGCTTTCGACGCGATCCGGGAGAACTATGGGGATCCGGTCACATTTTTGAAAGAGGTGGGCGGAATCACGGAAGACGAGATAGAACAGTTCCGGAAGCGGATACTGGAAGAGCCAGCCGTCCGGCAGTAAGGA
>CAMOXX010000187.1 GCA_946629475.1 uncultured Blautia sp.
GATCCAGGCCCTTCTCCCGGCATTCCACCGAGGCATAGAAGGACTTGAGATCGATCGCGAGATATGTTGGGGTCTGAGTCATCTGATCACGCTCCACGGAATTTGTGCATGCGCGGAATGGAAAGATGCAGTATGCAGAAGTTTAACAGTTTAGGCGGCCGTTTCAGCAGCAAATCAAGCTACAACGCAGAAACTCCGTATATGATCTCTTCCATCTCCGGCATGGCGTCTTCGCTGCTTTCCGAGTGCTGCATCAGGACGACCTTGACGACTTTGCCCCGGGCATCATCACAGAAAAAGGCGACGATCCCTTCGGAAGGAAGACCGGTGACGCCGCTGAACCCCTTGTTTGTCTCGCCGGTAAAGCGGGCGGTAAAGGCCCGGATGCCGGCGATGGTCTCTTCTTTCACATCTGTCAGCCGGACATCGTAGAAGAAACTGTACAGGAATTCCTTCGCGAAGCCCGGGAAGATCATGGAAGTGTCGAGGATGCTCAGAGAGTCAAAGTCCATATATTGGAAGGCTGCGCAGCCTATGAACTGGGTGTCGACGTTCACATCGGACAGGATCACTATGTTTTTGTCTTCGCTGAAATTGTCAGGGTAGTTCAGGTAGTGCTTTGGAACCGTGAATTTCACTCCCCCGAAAGTCATCTCCATGCGGCCGTCCGGAAGAACAGTGATCGCTTTGTCGAAAGCCCGCAGCGCGCCTTTCCGGTATTCCGGATCTTCCTGCGGCAGCTTCACAAAGCGCTCATTGTCCCAGTTTCCGCTGTCCGAAGTGAAAACGAGTTCGGAGAAACCGTCTTTTGTATCCGCGGAGATCACGCAGTGCAGTTTGGAGAGGGTAATGCTGATCCTGCCGTCCGCGTATACCCAGGGATCGTCGGGCTCGCTGAAAGTTTCGCGCTCACAGTAGTAGACCGCGGTACCGTCCGGGTCGATGGTGAGTCCGCTGCCGGTCTCCCCCTTCCAGGAGCCGAACAGCTCCGCAGGAGCTTCTTCAGACTGCGCAGGCGCAGACTGAGCGGACGCTGTTTCTGCTGCGGACGATGCCGGCACGGCAGCGGTGGTCTCTGAAGCGGCAGGGGAAGCTCCGGCCGAGGTCAGGGATGCCTGCGTTTCTGTCGGAGCAGCAGGCGCCGGAGTCTTGGGCCGAAACAGAAACGCGGCCAGCAAAAACACAAAAGCAGCGGCAGCGATGTACGGCAGGAGTTTCTTTTGTTTTCCGGGAGAAACGTCTTTGGCCGGAGTACGGTTTCGACCTGTACCTTCAGCGCTGGTGCCAGTACCGGCGGTGGAAGCAGTTTCCTGACCCTGTTTTGGGAAAGTACCGGAAATATAGAATTTTTGTCCGCAGTCCGGGCAGACTTCCGCAAGAGACGGAAGACGCTTTCCGCAGACCGGGCAGCGCTTCAGATGGAAAGCCGAAGAAATATCGTCATTACCACCGTTGCGGTGGGAGAAAAGCGGATCGTTTTGCGATAAACTTGAATCAGCACGAAGAAGTGCGGACAGATCCCGAACAAGATCCGAAGCGGACTGGTAACGTCTGGCGGGATCCAGTTCCCGGCATTTACTGATGATCTTCTGAAGTCCGGGAGTGGCCGGGCGTCCGCCGAGAAGCATGTCCATCAGGACACCGACCGCGTAGAGATCTGTTGCAGTGGTGGAGCTCCCGAAGCCGAACTGTTCGGGCGCTGCGAAGCCGGGTGTTCCGAGAAGCCGGGTGTCGGCAGCCTTGTCCGTGTTCATGAACTTGGCGGCGTTCATATCCAGAAGAACGATTTCGCCGTCCTCGGTCACAAGAATGTTGGAAGGCTTGATGTCGCGGTGAATCAGCGGAGGCGTGAAGGAGTGCAGTTCCTCCAGGATCCGGCACAGCATAATGGCGATCCGGATCGTTTCCTGTTCCGGAAGAGGACCGCAGATCTCAAGGATTTCCTCGAGAGAATCCCCGGAAATATACTCCTCGATGACGGTCAGCGTCCCCTGGTTTTCATACAGGGCATAGATACGAGGCGTCTGTTTCACCGGATGGTGGAACAGGGCAGCGTAAACGGCAGGATTATAGACGGAAAGAATCTTTTTGACGCAGATCTTTCCTGTCTCACGATGCCGGACGATCGAGACGCGATGTGCCTTATTCAGCTGTGAGATCTCTTCATAGTAAGAGACGGGAAGCTCCTGGTCAAACATCGGCCGCGTTCCTTTCCGAAGGTGCTGTGATTTCGGGAATGTTGAATGATAACAGATCATAAAAAATTATAGCAGAGAAGAAAGATATGTACAAAAAGGATACCAAAGAACTGGAAAAGCAGCTGGAGAAAACTCATCCGGAGGAGATCGGGGAGTTTTTAAAGAGCAATGAGGAAGAAACGATCTCCGATGACCGTCCGTTTATGAAGTATATGAACGAAAAGCTGAAGGAAAAGGATCTGCAGAAGCAGGACATTTTCCTGAAGGCCGATATTTCCATGGGATACGGGTATAAGCTTCTCAGTGAGGAAAAGACTACGCGGCAGAGGGACGTGATCCTGCGGATCTGCTATGCGGCAAACTTTACTGTGGCTGAGACCCAGCACGCACTGGAACTCTGCCGGATGAACCGGCTCTACGCCCGGGATCCGAGGGACGCACTGATCATGACCTGCTTCAATAACCGTCCCGGAACGGTCATCGATGTGAACGAGCTGCTGAGAAAGAACCGGATGGAGGTCTTACGGTCCAGCGGGGTTCAGGGATAAAAGACTATATTTACCAGAGGTTTAACATGTAATCCTGAAGCGCCGGACACTTGCCGGCGCTTATTATGTGAAAGATGTCGTAGCATACCAATCCCTGTCGTCATGGTGGAGGAACCGATAGAATCGTTGCGATACACTATCAAACAGCAGTACTATATATAACAGGAAATGCCATATTTCGGATGGGCAAGAGGGGGAGCATACGATGGCACTAAAGATGAATTCTGTCAAATGTCCCGAATGTGGTGCGAATTTGCAGATCGAGGAAGGCAGGACACAGGTATTCTGCTCATACTGCGGAACAAAAATTATTATTACTAATGAAAACGAGCATATCTACAGACATATTGACGAAGCGGATATTCGAAAAGCAGAAACTGATCGTATGGTACGTATGCGCAGATTAAACATGGAGGAACAAGGGAGCAGCCTGAAGAAGACCATGACGATTATATGGATGGCAGTTTCTCTTATCATTATCCTGATATGTATCATAGAAATGTCAGTACTTGATAAATTTACCAATGGATTCCTGATGCTGTTTTATCTGGGCGGTCCAGTGATTGGCGGCGGCGCATATCTGCTTTTTAAATTGCTCCCTGAAAAAGAGAATGAAAAGGTACTTTTAAGTGGCGGAGGAATAAAGCTTCCAAAAGCGCTGTTTCCGTATTCTGATAAAACATTTGAAGAAGCCGAGATTATTCTAAGAAATGCCGGGTTCAGAAACATTACCAGCATCAATGCACATGATCTCGTTATCGGTCTGTTTGAAAAACCGGGAAAAATAGATTCAATAACAGTAAACGGAGAAAGAATTATGGATGGTGGAAAAGTTTATATGCCTAACATCCCAATAGTTATTACATACCATGGAAAATAAAATGTGAAATCCGGCTTGAGATCATATAGAAAAACGGAGGAAACTATGAGGTGCAGTAAGTGTGGAGCTGAACTGAGAGATGGAGTTGCTTTTTGCAGAGAATGTGGGACAAAAGTGGAGAAGAAAATTCGCTTCTGCAGGGAATGCGGGTGTGAAATCCCTGCCGGTATAAAGTTTTGTCCCGGGTGTGGAGCCAAAATCAATATTCCTGCTGCAGGGATTCCGCAAGAACAGCCTGATCAGGGGAAGTATAGTCAGGGACAGTCCGGCCGAGGAGAGCAGCCTTACCAGGAACAGTCACATTTGAATCAGTCGCAGCCGATGGGTGATACGGGGAGCTTGGAAGGTCCCAATAAAAAGAATACCGGTACAGTTTTCAATAAATTGGACATTGGAAAAAAGAGCGATGGTGGTGTGAAGAAAAAAGCCCTTAAATCAGATAATAGGGCAAGAATCTCTCCGAAAACTGCGATGTGCATTCTTGGAGGAGTGGTGTTATTGTTGCTGGTTTTCCTGATTGGACGAGGAGGAGCTGGTAAATCTGGCAACGGTTCAAAAACCGGGACAAATGTACAGTCTTCAACAGAGAAAACGGCCGAGAAAGAAACGAAACCGACTATTGTAATGATTGACGTCGGAGGATTGGCTTTGAATGAAGCCATTCAGCAATTGAAAGATGCCGGGTTTGAGAAGATCGTGACAAATGCATCTTCAGATCCCTCATGGAGTGAAGAGCGCTGGATCGTTGCAGAGCAAAGCATTGCTCCCGGTAATAATGCTTACTCGGCATCGGAAATCTTCTCCGTAAGTGTAATGCTCAGAAGGAGAAGGGTGTCCC
>CAMOXX010000188.1 GCA_946629475.1 uncultured Blautia sp.
AGATGATATTCTGAAATCTCTTCATCGGTATAGGCCCGCTCCCCTGTCAGGACGACCGAGAAACGGGAAGGTCCGCTCAGGTAATTGATCATATCCTCGGCGGTGGAATTCCTCTGCTCCTCCGTCATGTCGTCGATCAGGACACATCCGTACACATCCGCCTTAAAACGGTTCAGGGTAAAGCCCTCTTCGACATCGTACTGATAGTTTCCGTCCTCTCCCACTACGACGTGAAAACTGTTGCTGAGCGAGTCACCGTTGGATGCCAGGATCTGCAGCACCCGGTAGGCAGTACCGTTCAGCGTTAGGTTTTTCTGACGTGTCGTGTCGTAGGAGCCGTTGTCCTCAAAGGTCAGGGAGTATGAAAGAATATTCGAGGCAAGAACCGTCCCGTTGCGGTCGTAGATATTTCCCCTCGTACTCTTTATGACCCTTGTCTTTGTGGTCCGGGTCTCAAATTTATGAATGTAATCCTGCCCCTGAATGATCTGGAGACGGTAGAGCTGACGTATCAGGACAAACGACATCAGGCAGAAAAACAGAAGGAGCACTGTTGTGCGCTTCAGTCTGATCTGCCTGATCAGATTTTTTATTTTATTACCCATACAGAATCCCTCGCCTGGCGTGTCGGTGCCATAAAGTGATAATTAATGTAGTAAAAAATCCTGTAAACAACTGCTGTGAGAAATACTGTGTAAAAAAGCTCCGGGAGGATGATCCTGACAAAGTAGGTCGAAAGCCCGAGCCTTCCTCTCAAAAGAAACTGCAGGAAATAAACCCCGAAATTGTACAAAAGATCGGCGCATCCGGCAAGCATCACCGGAACCTTCAGATCGTCATCGTAGCAGATCCTGTGCGCGTACCCGCTCAGAAAGCCGATATACATGTAAACCAGGGCATAAAAGCCAAACACGGAACCATAAAACATATCAATGAGGATTCCCGATAAAAATCCGGTCCATAATCCGCTCTTCCTTCCGCGCATCAGTCCGATGGAAATGCACAGAATCAGAATCAGGTTCGGGCAGACTGATCCGATCGCGATCTGCCTGACCAGTGTTCCCTGAAGCAGGAAGCACACAAGGATCAGGAGCAGATGTACAATTTTGCTAATCACTCCTGCTCCTCTCCCTCCCCGCTGCTGCTGAAGGAGTCCTGTTTATTCCTGGTTATGACAAAAACATCCTTCAGATGCCTGAAGTCGACCGGCGTTACAATGGTTCCTGTTTTTGTCAGGTTGTTGGTGTCCTGCTCTACTTCGCTGACATAGCCGATAAACAGGCCCTCGACATATTTTTCGCTGATATTGGACGTGACGACCTGTTCTCCGGTTGTCACCTTGTTTTCTTCGTCGTAGAGCTCCACAAAACGGAGTTTTCCCTCGTCAATCAGTTCCAGGTCGCCCTGTACAACAAAATTATCGTCTGTGCTCACTGTCATGGCACTCACGCTGCTGCTGTCGTCGATGATGGAGCGGACTGTCGACCAGGTGCTTCCAACCTCGGTGACAATGCCGACCAGGCCTTTTCCGGCAATCACATTGTTGTCCACCCGGATGCCGTCACGGCTCCCCTTATTAATCATGAAGGTATCGTACCAGTTTCCGGGATCCTTTGAAATGATGCGTGCCGCGATTTTGGGATAGTCCGCATATTCCTGGTCGAGGTCATAGAGCTCCTGCAGTCTGTCAAGTTCCTCCTGGTCCTGAATAAGAATATTGATCTCTCCCGTCAGGTTTTCCACCTGCATTTTCAGGTCTTCATTTTCGCTGATAAGATCCTCTTTGGAGCGCATGTTCTGGCGGGCTCCCTGAAAATAATCACTGATCGTGCGGATACTGTTCTGGAAGGGCACGACAATGAGGCCGGCCGCTTCACGAAGCGGTGCCGGCCCGATGCCCGTTGCGAAAGTACCGATGATACAGGCAATGCAGAACAGGGTCATAATCGCCAGAAGATGTCTGCTTTTTATATTGATTCGAAAATGAAACCATTTTTTCATCACAGTTACCTCAAAAACGAGCTGTTAAAGCTTCCGCTCTATGATGGGTGACGCCCATTTTTTCAGCTCCTTCTCTTTTATGATCTTTTCCAGGCCCTTGATTGCCGCGTTTTCATACATATCGGAAAGGTTAAAGGAATACCCGGTTTCGTTGGCCAGATAGCGGTGGAGGTCCGTAAGCCTGGCGGAACCTCCGATCAGGAATATGCCTTCTTTATTGATATGCCAGGCGATCTGGGGCGGAATTCTTTCAAGGAAGGTTTTCATCTCGGACGCAAGAACATTCACACTGTTGATGATGCCTTTACGCACAGTGTCCGCGGAGACCGACTCTTCCCTCGGAAGCCCGGAAACACTGTCGATTCCGATCACCTTCCGGGTGGAAATCACCTCTTCGCCGAGGCTTCCAAGCTCCTTTTTCAGCATCCGGCCCGTGACAGGCCCGATTTGAAGATGATGGCTCCGCCTGACCTCCTGGCAGATCGAATCTGTCATCTGCCGCCCTCCGACGGAGAGCTTCCGGCTGATGATGATCCTGCCGTCCGCGATAATGGAGAAGGAGGAGCTCTCCGCTCCGATATTGACGATCATTGCGCCGGGATTGTTCTCCGGGCTGATTTCGAGCGCAAGCGCCTCAGCAATGGGACTCTCCACAATATATACCCGGTTCTGCCGCATCCAGTGTCCGTTTGCGACATAATAATAAGCGCGTTTTTCGATGGAGGACATATCGGGAGGGGCCGAAAAATAGACCACCGAACCGATCCTCCGCAGCTGGCCCATCCTCTCGAACATGGTGTACAGTACAATCTCCTGCAGCTCCAGCTCGGCGATCATTCCGGAAGACATCGGTGACCTGACGCTGATGCTTGCAGGCTGCCTGCCGGCCATCGAATAGGCAGCATCGCCCACGGCTATGATCTCACGCCCTCTTGAGGCGATCATGTTTTTTTCCTGATAAAAAGTGCCGGACGCGCCGGAATATATTCTCACGGAGCCGCTTCCCAGGTCAACCCCGTATACTCTGTCAAATATCATGATTAAATATCAGTCCCTGCTCGCGAAAGCTGAAATATTTATGGTCTCCGATGACAATGTGATCAAGAAGCTGAATGCCCAGCATCGCGCCGGAGTGCTGTACCCGGCTGGTCACATCGATATCGCAGTCGCTGGGTGAAGGGTCGCCGCTCGGATGATTATGTATGATGACAATCCCCAGTGCCTGCCGCCTCAGGGCTTCGGCGAATATCTCGCGCGGTGTGATCAGTGCCGCGTTGGCGGTCCCCCGTGACAGCATCCGCTCTCCCATGTAATTGCTCCTGGCATCAAGCATCAGACTGTAAAGATGCTCCTGCTCTTCATGCCGCAGCTTTTCCATATAATACTCTGCGATCGACTGGGGGCTTGACATGTCAAGCGTCTGCCTGGCAGAAGCTGCCGCGATCCTGCGGGAAAGCTCCCCGATGCACTTCAGCTGTACAGCTTTCACCCTGCCAATGCCCGGAATCGCCATAAGATCCTGCACCGAGAGGTGATAAAGCCCCGGAAGTCCGGACGCGGCTGATTCTCCTGCAGCGGCAAGCACGTTCCCTGCAAGTGTCAGAGAATTCATATCCTTTGTCCCGGTCCTCAGGATCACGGCCAGAAGCTCCGAGTCGGTCAGCGCCTCTGCCCCGATGCTGATGCATTTTTCGTAGGGGCGCTCCTCCGCCGGAAGCTGTTTCATCGTTATATGATTCATGCTTTGTTTATGCGGCTCTCTGAAAAAAAGACACACTGATTTTACCCAGTGTAACATAAAATCCAAATTATGTACACCTGTATTTTCGGGCGATGGCCTCGGCCGCCCGCATTCCGTCCATCGCCGCGGAAGTGATTCCCCCCGCATAGCCCGCTCCTTCGCCGCAGGGGTAGATTCCCTGCATGGAAGATTCGCACTCGGCATTTCTTACGATCCGCACAGGGGAGGATGTGCGGCTTTCCACGCCGGCAATGACGACATCCGGAGAATCATATCCGGGAATGGTGCGCGAAAACGCATGGATTCCCTCGATAATGGAACTGCCCGCGTAGTCGGGAAGGCAGGAACGAACATCGGAGAGCCGGTATGCGCCTTTTACGCGCACATCGGCAGGGAGGGATCCGCTGCTCTTCTGCCCTTTTTCAAAATCAGCAAAGTACTGAACCGGAACGGAGCCCTGTCCCTCCCGGTAAGCCGCTTCCTCCAGACGGCGCTGGAACGAAATCCCCGCAAGCGGACTCCTGTCCCCGAAATCCTCCGGGGATACGGTCACGATCAGCGCGCTGTTTGCCCTGCCGGATGCCCTGTCATGATAGCTCATGCCGTTTACGGCAAGCCGTCTTGGTTCGCT
>CAMOXX010000189.1 GCA_946629475.1 uncultured Blautia sp.
TCGGCCACTGCAAGGTCAAAATCTCCGGCACTCATGTTCAATGGACGCAGTCCCTCTCGTACCTTTGTGTAAGGACCGAGAATCGAATCCGAGGTCAGTACGGTTTCGGACTGGCTGCCGTCCCGGTTCATGATTTTCAGCCAGCAGACGAATTTCTTCGTGCGGGCGTTGTACAGGATATGAGGCCTGTCCATGCAGGCAGACGGGTGCAGAGAGGAATCCGGATCATCCGGCTCCGGCGGAATAATCAGCCCTTCATCTTTCCAGTTGTAAAGATCTCCGGAGCTGTAGCAGCGGACACCCCAGTGCCAGATGCCGCTTTGACCGTCTGTTTTTTCCTTGTTTTCACCATACCAGTAATAGGTTCCGTCCAGATACATGACAGAGCCGCCGTGGGCCTGGATGCGCTTGCCTTCGGTATCCAGCCAGACCTGGCCCGGATGAAAAGAATGATAAATCCGGTTCATAATCAGATCTCCTTATAAAAAGGGCAGGCTGTGTGGCCTGCCCTCAGAATGAATCAGTCGGCGGAATTCTGCTCGCTGAGCGCTTTGCGGACTTCGGGCATTTTTTTGTCCAGATCATAGAGAGCAAAGAGGATGATCTGTCCGATGGTGCAGAGGAAGGTGACGCCGATATAGAGGAAAATGATGCCGTTGACTGCGGAGGCTGACTGTGTGGCTGCGCCGCCCACATATCCGGTGGCAGCCAGGACCCAGCCTACCATAACGCCGGCCAGACCGGAACTGCACTTGTTTGCAAAGCTGATGGCACTGTAGGCCATGCCCTCAGCCTTCACACCGGTTTTCCATTCGCCGTACAGAGCGCTGTCAGCGATGAAAGCATTGTTCGCTCCCTGAACCGGGGCAAAGAAGATGCCCTTGATGACAAGGCCTGCTACGAACAGCGGTAAGTTGTGGATGTTCAGGAACATGAGAGCGAAGCCGATCATGGTCAGGCACAGTCCGCCCAGAGCTGCCGTACGTTTGCCGATCTTGTTGCTGACAGCCAGTGCAATCGGCATGCACAGCAGGGAAGGAACATTATCTGCAATAACGAGAATGGGGATGAGGCCGGGATTATTCAGAACGTACATTCCGTAATAGATCATAGCCGCAAGTCGTGCGTTCAGTCCCAGATAAATCATCACGGTGTTGAGAAGCTGGATGACCCAGTACTTATTCTTAATCAGGGAGAGAAGGCTCTCTTTGGTGTTCTCTTTTTTAACGGTTCCTTCCGCGTCGGGGAGTTCGGTGGTGGTGAAATAGGTCAGAAGCGTTCCGATCAGCGTGACAATACTGAGGATGATGGTCAGCTTCATGAAAGCGCCGCGGGTATAGGTTTCGCTGCCGTTGCTGAGTGCCGTCAGCAGACCGACAGCCAGGGCGTTAATCAGAACGTTGCCAAGGATCGTACCGAACATGATCATGGTGGAAATGCCGTTAATTTCTTTCTCATCGCGGCTCAGACGCACGTTCAGTGTACTCATGGCACAGCCCAGTGCGGTATAGCCAAGAGCATAGAGGTTATAGAAGATAAAAATCCAGGCAATCTTTCCGCCGTTCGAAATGCTTCCCGGTGTGGAAAAGAGTAGAATGGTAAACAGAATAAAGGGAATGACAGAGCGGATGATCCAGGGTCTTGCCTTACCCTTGGGACTCCTGGTCTTGTCGATGACAGCGCCCATCATGATATCCGTGACACCGTCAAAGATACGCGATACCAGCAGGATATTTCCCATGGCCAGCGCAGAGACACCGACGATATCTGTGCCGAAATATGTAATGTAACCGGCCACCAGACCGGTCAGGAGCGCCTGTCCCAGAAAACCCAGGAGAATGCTGAATTTGGTGCCGAATTTCACTTTGCCGAGCTGCATAATTGTTTCCTCCAATCTTGCCTTTGCATATAGCCCGTGTTGCTGTTGCTTTCCTTAGTATATTTCCGTATACTGAAACCATCAACGGCGCCATTTGCTTAAAAATCATACAATATTGCGGTGACTCTCATGTTTGAAAACATACAGTTTCTGGAGTTCAACGACGCATGGATTTCTGACCGAAGTCTGACGAGAGCGTCTGAGCAGGCAGCGAATCAATCACCCGAAATTCAAAACAGTCTGAACAGACTGATTCAGCAGCAGACGCCATATCGGTTTGCATTTGACGGCAGAGTAAGACTGAAAATCCCTTATCCGGTCAGCCCGGAGGATGCGGCGCGCTACTATGTTCCTCAGCTGTTCGTGATCTGCGAGTGTGGGCCGGGTTATTATACGCTGCGGGAAAATTATGACTCTTATGAGATTCTTTACACATATTCGGGAGAAGGTGTTCTGGAGTATGGCGGACAGAGATATTCACTCCAAGCCGGGGATGGGTTTTTCATAGACTGTCGGAAAAAGCACTACTATCTCACCAGGGGTGAACAATGGGTTCATGCGGAGCTGCATTTTGACGGCCCGCAGGCAGCCTATCATTTTCAGGAGTTTTATAAATCAGGGAATCCCTGCTTCCATGAAAGCCGCAACGGAAAGCTGCTCACAATCTGGGAGGCAATGCTGCGCGCGTGGCAGGATTTTCAGCTGTATAAGCAGCTGCATGTCTCCAATGATATCAGTCAGATCATCGCACACCTGCTGGTGATTAAAGATCAGTCCGGCAGCGGAGATGCCACTCCGGAAAGCGTCTCGAGGCTGGTCAAATACATGGATCGTCACTTCTCGGAATCCATTACACTGGATAAGCTTTCCGAGATGGTTTCCCTCAGCAAATATCACCTTTCCCGGGAGTTCAAGCGCTATACCGGAGTAGCACCCATGCAGTACCTTCAATACGTTCGCCTGGAAAACGCAAAACTGATCCTGATACATTCAAAACTCCCTATCCGCATGGTCGCGCAGGAGGTGGGCTTTTCGGATATCAACAACTTTGCCAGACAGTTTCAACGGCACGCGGGTATGACACCGGTTCGTTTCAGAAAAAACAATCAGAACAGTAAAAGACAGTCACTGTGATCATGAATTCAGGAAGGAGAAAGGAAATGGAGGACAGAACGTACGAACAGCAGACTGCCCCGGCTCCGAAGATAGAAATAGTGACACCTATAGAGCGGAGGAGGCGCTGCCGGCGGGAATGTACCTGAGCACGGCGGTCATTACGGATCCCTGCGGCGAAAAATATTACTCTCCGGTTATCGCCTCTGACATGAAGCGTGATTCCATGGAGAACTTGAGAACGGATTACCGTTTCTACGGAAGAGATTATTAATGGCGCGGACGGACAGACAGAACAGGAGAGAGGGGTATGCGTAAACTCAGAAGGATTGCAGTACTTGTCCTGGCAGTCATCCTGCTTGCGGCCTGTTCCGGTCAGGCGAAGAACAGTACAGATACTTTCATCCGGATCGATCGGGATGATCCGGAAGCCTGGACGAGAGAACTCGATAATGTGCGGTTCCTGCAGGAGGAGGGCATGTCCGGCAGTGCCCAGTTTTCTGAGGCACAGCTTAAGGATCTGGCAGCACAGCTGAAGGAACGCTCGGAGGAGGTCTGGATCGTCGACTGCCGGCTGGAGAGTCACGGCCTGATCAACGGCATCGCTGTGTCCTGGTGCAGCGAAGACAACGGAGCCAATCTGGGTAAAACGGCAGAAGAAGTGGAAGCGGAGGAAGCAGCACTTACAGACCTGACAGGGACAACCGTTTCGGCCTATACATCAAAAAATGATCAGCCGATGGACGGCGTGGAGTTCACCGTGGAGAAGTGGGAGACAGAGCGCGAACTGGCGGAGGCTGAGGGGATGCATTATATGCGTCTGGCGTGCCCCGATCACTGCTGGCCGCCCGCCGAAGTCATCGACTCCTTTATTGATTTTGCCAAAAATGAAGAGGACGACACATGGCTGCATTTTCATTGTCAGGCCGGATCCGGAAGAACCGGGGCTTTCATGACAATCTATGAGATGATGCAGAAGCCGGATGTACCTGTCGAGGAAATTCTGAAGCATCAGGCAGAGACAGGCAGCGGCAACCTGGTCAAGAGGTCCTCCCCGGAGAAGAGCCACGCCCAGAAGGAACGCTGTGTGCTGGCCAGGGCGATATACAGATATATCCGCGCAAATGCGGGCAGCGGGTACGAGGTGAAGTGGAGTGACTGGCTGAAAGCACACTCCCATACGATTACTATGAAGGTCGGTCAGTCTTTTGAGGGAGAAGGCTTCAGCTCCGATCAGCTGGTTGTGAATGATTCTCTCGAAGCGCTGGCGCCGGGCCGGGCGACGGTTCTGATCGGCTCCGATGTGTTTAACATTACGGTGGAATAAGACGCGTCGGAATCC
>CAMOXX010000190.1 GCA_946629475.1 uncultured Blautia sp.
GCCCATGGCACCTGCGCCAATGACTGCTATTTTCATTATATAGCTCCTTTCGTAGTAACTTCGAATGGGAGATGCACCCCGCACTCGGAATGCTCCTTATGAAAAGTCAGACATTCCCTCGATTGCGTATGCTCGCACCGGGCTGGAATCGAGGCCTTTGATTGGCAGTGGTGAGAAGGACATGAAGAAGACGTCCTTCTCCAGGTATTCGAGGTTCTTCAGCACTTCGATGAATACGATGTTCTCGGCCAGCAGGATATCGTGGAACGGTTTTACATCTTCGTTGCAGTTTTCGATGGATACGCCGTCGCCGAACCCCACTGCTTTTACTTTCTTTGCTTTGAACCATTCGGCGGTCTCGCCGTTCACAAAGAGTCTCTTATCCTTCTCTGTGTTGGTATCCTTGGTAAACGGATTGAGCTTGTAGGAGGAGTCGATGATCACGATATCCCCCTCGCGCACTTTTCCGGCTTCTCTGTCGAGATCTGCTGCCGTGATATGGCTGTTCGGCGCGCAGCTTTCCTTGAAGTCCACATAAACGCCTCTTCCGACAAAGGTAGTCAGCGGGACGGATGTCACATCCGGCCAGTTGTCATCATGGTGATACGGGCACTCTGCATGTGTGCCGAGATGACTCATAATGTCAAAATTGGTATGAAAATCCGGAATCGGGCCGCCTGTGTTAAAACGGTCCAGCTTGCAGCGGCGGGTTTCGGTTGCCGGATCCACCAGCTTGGAAAGGTCTACCATTCTCATGCCATTGCCAAAATCATAAACGATCTGCATATACGTGTCCTCCTTTTTTATATGATTCACTTGTGAAAAAACTGATCACGCCCCAGGTCCTTTTCCCCCACCTGCAGGCAAGCCTGTGTGGGTTCAGAACTTTTGGTGTTGTAATCATTTTACAGGGCACAGATCTCTGCCCACACGGAATCATCGACATAGATTCCGTTCTCATCATGGTCCTTATGGAATTTCAGGATACCCTCGCCCGGCGCCCTCACACCGCCGGAATGCTCCGAAGGCTCCGCGCTCTTAATGTATTCCATGGCGCGCTTCACCGTCTCGGACATGTTTTCAGCTGTCGTGGTCTTTTTCGGATCAATTACGATCATGACCTGGGAACAGCCGCCGCAGCTGCCCTTTGTCGCCGCGTTCATATCTACTGCGCCGACTCCGTCTGCTAAAACCGAGCCGAGTATGTCCAGCATAAACGCAAAAGCGGAGCCTTTCCAGTATCCGATCGGCAGGACTCTCATCGACTCCTCGATCGGGCCGGGATCGTCGGTGAGATTTCCGTCCTTGTCAAACCCTCCGGGGAACGGAAGCTTTTTACCGGCCAGCCTTGTAACCTGGAGCTTTCCGTAAGAATACTGGGACATCGCCATGTCCATCAGGACGACGGGGCCGCCGTCCGGTCCGGGCATCGCCATCACAAAGGGATTATTCCCGAGGCGGATCTCCTTTGCGCCCCAGGGAGGCATGCAGGCCTCTGTGTTGGTCCACATAATCGCCACATAGCCCTTTTCAGCCGCGTACTTTCCGTAGGTTCCTCCGCGCATCCAGTGTGTAGTGTTCTTGATTCCTACAAGCCCGATTCCGAACCGGTCCGCAAGCTCCATCGCACGGTCCGCGCAGTACAGGGCGTTCAGAATTCCGGGGCCCAGGTTGCCGTTGTAAACCCGGATTGCACCCATATCCCGTTCCAGCGTAGGCTCGGCATTTACATCCACCCAGCCCCTCTGGATATAGTCAACAAAACGGGCTACCCGGTTTGTCCCATGAGAATAAATGCCGTCGTACGTGGATTCGGTATGAATCCTGGCACACACATCGGCCTTCTTCTCTGTGAGCCCGTATTTCATGAATGCCCTCTTGATTTCGCTCTGGATCTCTTCAAATGTCAGTCTCATTGCAGTCCTTCCTCTTTTAAAAAACGGCATATTGCAATAGAACAATATGCCGTTCGAATTATTATTTCATGAGCAGGTTCGGCAGGAACAGGCTGATCTGCGGAATAAATGTGATCAGAATCAGCGTAATGATCATGCACAGATAGAACGGAAGGGTCGCCTTAACCACCTTCTCGATCGGGAGCTTAGCAACAGCGGAACCAATGAACAACACACTTCCTACAGGCGGTGTCAGGAGTCCGATACCGCAGTTCAGGATCACCATGATACCAAACTGAATCGGGTCGATGCCGATGCCCTGCGCAATGGGAAGAAGGATCGGCGTGGCGATCAGGATGATCGGTGCCATGTCCATGATGCAGCCCAGAACCAGAAGAATCACATTCAGAAGAAGCGCGATCACGATTCTGTTGGAGCTGAAGCCGGTGATTGCCTTTGCGGCCATATCCGGAACATGAAGCAGGGTCAGGCAGTTGCCGAAGATCGCGGATGTAGCGATCAGGATAAGAACGATGGAAAGTGTGTCGATACAATCTCCAAGAACCTTCCATACACCCTTCCAGGTAAGTCCCTTATAGATGAACACACTGACAATCAGACTGTAGATAACAGCGATTGCGGCAGATTCCGTCGCAGTGAAAACACCACCGATAACGCCGACCACAACGATGATGATCGCGGCCAGAGCCCAGATGGATACGCTCAGCTGTTTTGCGAATACCTTCAGGCTGAACTTTTCTCCCTTCGGATAATTGCGCTTTTTGGATATGATGTAGGATCCGATCATCAGAGAGCCCGCAAGAAGCGCGCCGGGAATGTAGCCTGCCAGGAAGAGAGCGCCTACCGAAACACTTCCTGCCGTTGTGGAATAGATAACCATGTTATGGCTGGGTGGAACCAGCAGACCCTCGCAGGAGGAGGTGATGGTAACAGCCGTGGAGAAATCCCTGTCATAGCCCTGCTCTTCCATCATGGGGATCAGGATGGAACCGAGGGAAGCCGTATCTGCAGCAGCTGAACCGGAAATTCCGCCAAAGAAATAGGACGCCACAATGTTAACCATGGCCATGCCGCCGGTCATCCAGCCTACCAGCGAATTGGCCAGGTCTATCAGTTTATCCGATATACCTCCGCTTCCCATCAGACACCCCATGGTGATGAAGAACGGAACGGCCATCAGTGAGAAAGACCAGACACCTTTTATCATAAGCTTGCCGATGGCCTGGAGGCTCTGCCCCATGATCGACATACAGACGATGGATGCGATCGCAACAGCGTACGCAATCGGGAACCGCAGGAGAACCAGGATCAGGAAGCCGCCCAGAAGGGCAAAAATAGCAAGATTAGCATTCATTATTCATTCCCCTCCTTTGATACCTGCTCCTCAAGGCTTTCCTCTCTCTTGATGAGCTGTTCCTTGCCCATAAGCTTCAGAATATTGTTGAACAGTGACTCCAGTTCAAAAACAACCATGGCAATACCGGCAATCGGGATCGGCAGATACATGTACTTTTTGCTCAGCCAGAGGAGGCTGGGATAAAAACCTTTTGCGCCGATACCATTCGCAAATTCAAAGCCATATTTGATCATAACGAATGCCAGGATGAGGACACCGATATCGGCAGCCACGTCCAGAATATTGACCACAACCTTCGGAAGATAACGGTCAAAGCTGGTCATCCGGATATGCGCGCCGCGGCGGATGGCAAGTGCTGCCGACAAAACAGTCATATAGCACATCAGGGTAAGCGTGATCTCTTCAGTCCATGAAGGATCGGGGATGAAAGGTACATACCTTCCAAGCACGGAAAAGCTGACCACGCAGATATCCGCGAGCAGAAGCACCTTGCAGATAAACATTACGATCTTATACATCCAGTCGTAAAAGACTTTCAGTTTTTGCAACATAAGAAGTTTCCTCCCTTCAAAAGATGCAGGGAGAGATATACTCTCCCTGCATCATTTTCATTGAAAGATATGCCAAGCCTTATTAAGAAGGATTACTGAAGATCCTCAATTGCCTGATACAGATCTGCATAATCTGCTGTAGCTTCTGCAATGACATCTGCGCACTTGTCAATCCATTCCTGCTTGTCAACCTCAACTACGGTGATCTGATCACCAAGCTCTGCAAGGGTATCCTCTTCGATCTTCTCGGAAAGCTCTTTGTTGTATTCCTGGCATTCCTGAGCAGCGATCTTGATGCATTCCTGCTGTCCCTCTGTCAGCTTAGCCCATGCCATATCAGTGATAACCAGCTCGATTACGCCAAGCTGATGTCCGTCCAGAAGCAGATACGGAGCTACTTCGTAGAAGGAGTTTGACTTATAGTTGCCGACCGGGTTCTCAGCGCCGTCAACAACGCCGGACTGCAGGGACTGAT
>CAMOXX010000191.1 GCA_946629475.1 uncultured Blautia sp.
GAATTTTATCAACCCAAAAGTGAACCGGCGGTTTCACTCCCTGGCCATGGTGTCCTTCAGCAGCCATCTTCCGCTGCTGTCGATAATTCCAGTGTAGATTCCTCTGTTTTCATACCAGGTTCCGTTATAGAACGCCCGAAGGTAAGGATTATTGCTGTGGTACTGAGGATTTCCTTCATTATCGTAAATTGTGCGTCCCCTGTCCCACCATTTTTCAGGATCAACGGGCTCGTCATCCATGGCAATCCCGCCGTCTCCGAGTGAAATGCATGTGTGGGGAGAGCTTCCAAAAGATGCAAAGATGCTCCTGTCGCTGGTTCTGTACACGGTTGCAGTGCCATCCCCCTCAGCCACATAGTAGGCAGAGGAAACAGCATATGGCGTCCCCTGTGCCGGAAAGCTCATAAGCGCCCCGTCCTTAAGGATAAGAACTTCATTTCCGGTCATTGCATAAGGGCAGTAGTTCAGGCTGTCGACATCAAAGACCAGTCCGGAACAGATATTTCCCCCGAGCGCCTCCGAAGCGATTCCCGGGAAGAATCCCCTGCAGGATCCTCCGTTTACATCCGGTTTTTCCTCCATTGTTCCAAGCAGCTCCAGTCTTTCGGGGATATACACATCATACCCGCTCCCGGTCGACCGCCACACTCCCGTCAGCTGGTTCTCTTTGTACCGGAAATCATAATTGAGGTAAGAATCCAGAAAAGCCTCGGGGCGCTTTTCCGTTACAGTGCCGTCCAGGTTGTCCATGAGCACCAGCCCTTCCCGCGTCATGACCGTCCCGGGAACACCGGTGTTCCGGAATTCCGGGAAGAATGCCAGATAATCCCCGAAGGCATAGACTGTCATCGCATCATCGTCCAGCATTTTCAGCAGCGCTTCGCTGGTTTCCAGACGCGCGGACCTGGTCTCCCTGTCAAACCAGATCCAGTTCTTCTTTCCGTCAATTCCGATGATCAGGAGATACGCATCCGGAAATTCCACGATTCTGCCGAAGCTCTGAAAGCCCCGGTCAAAGCCTGCGCTCGCCGCTCCGCCTGTTACAGAGATTTCCCCAAGAGACTCTCCCTCTGCATTATTCAGGGTGAGCAGCCCGTTTTGAGGATTCAGTGCAGCATAAAAGTCCGCGCTCACCAGCCAGAGCTGCACCTCCGGACCTTCCGTCGCCATTGTTTTCAGGTCCCTGGTCCGGACAATGGAAAGCTGATCCTCCTCCGACAAATAGAGGCTGTCTTCATCGATCAGCTTTGCGTGGCCTCCCCACCCGGAGCCCGGGAGATGACCGATACGGGTTCCTTCATCATCGTAGACATAGTCAATCACAGTATCATGTCCGGAAACTCCAAACAGAACGGCCTTGCCCTCCGGATGAAGCACGCGGGCCGCTTCTTCCGCACATACCGGGGCAGCTGCAAGCATGGCCGCGCTCAGGAAAACTGCAGAAAGAAATTTTTTATCTCGCACGAACATACCCGCATTCCTCCACAAAATTCTGCCCTTCGTCCGTCAGCAGCCAGTCGCGGATGGCCAGCGCATTTTCGGACGACTGTTCATTTGTCACCACAAAGAACGGATTGGTAAGGCTGTATTCCCCGGACGCGATCGTGTCGTTCGAAGGCTCAACGCCTTCCACACGGATCAGGCGCACCCCGGGAACCTGATGCATGCTCGAAGCATAATAGTAGACAGAATAGCCGAGCGCATTGCCGTCATTCTCATACTCCTTCAGCTCATTAATGATGCCTTCCATGGTGGGGATCTCCTCGAGCTGCCCTTCCACCAGTTCGGCATCCCCCAGAATCAGCTTGCGCATGAGGGTCTGGCTTCCGCTCGTCTCCGGACGAAGAAAAGCCTTGATCGGGACATCGTTCCCTCCCACTTCGCTCCAGTTCGTGATTTTTCCGGTGTAGATGTCATAAATCTGGTCAACCGTAAGGCTTTCGACCGGATTGTTCTCGTTTACCAGAAAGACGAGCGCGTCCTTCCCGAGTTCCTGCAGGTCCAGCGGATCATAGTTTTTCAGTTCCTCTTTTGTTTCATCCGCAGCCTCATAGACCAGCAGAATGTCCCTGTTGCCGCGCGCCAGCTCCAGGTAGCACGGGTTCGTGTTGGTAAAGTCATCCAGCACAGCCTCGGCTTCTTCCTCCGTGCATCCGGTCACGCGCATCGCAAGCTCCTCGATCATCGGGACGCAGGCAAGCGACCCGTCGATCCGTGGAAACTCCTCATAGGTCATCCGGGGAATCTCCGTCTCATTTTCAGCTGCCCCTGCGGCAAACGGGAGCAGGCACAAAACAGCCGCTGCGGCTATTGCGGGAATTAATAACTTCTTTTTCATCGCCTTCGCCCTCCAAAGAGGAGACGGTCCTGTTCGCCCGTCCCCTTGTGCAGTCTGATGTGTTACAGCAAACAGCAAATCAACCTTTTCATGGCTCGTTTACTGTGCCGGATTTTCGCGGCGAAAGCCGCATCATTCCTGTGCAGATCTCAGTGTGTCAGTTCCATATATAAATCACGGTACAGCTTGGCCGAATGCTCCCATGAAACATCCTTCGCCATATCCCTCTGAACCATCTCGTCCCAGCACCAGCGGTTGGTAAAGTAAAGTGTCTTTGCGCGGTTGATGGCGTCAAGAAGCAGGCCGGCATCATACCGGTCAAAGGTAAACCCGTTTCCATCATTGGTATACTGGTTGTAAGGCTGTACCGTGTCCTTCAGTCCGCCGGTTTCGCGCACGATCGGGACGGTTCCGTAGTGCATTGCAATCAGCTGTGTCAGGCCGCAGGGCTCAAACTGTGACGGAACCAGAAGCGCATCCGCCCCCGCGTAAATCTTGTGCGCCCTTCCCTCATCATACATGATATTGGAGCACACACTGCCTTTATACGCATTTTCGTAATACCGGAAGGAATCCTCATACTCCGGATCTCCGGTTCCCAGCACGACAATCTGCGTATTGCCGTCGATCACCGCCGGAATAATGGCGTTTACAAGATCCAGTCCTTTCTGGTTGGTCAGCCTGGAAATCAGGCCGATGACAAATTTTCCGTCATCCACCTCAAGGCCGAGTTCCTCCTGCAGGGCGCGCTTGTTCTCCTTCTTTTTATCCAGCACGTTCGAAAGATCATACGGTGCGGCCAGAAGCTCATCATTCGAGGAATCCCACATTCCATAATCAATTCCGTTGACAATCCCGCGCAGCTTGCCGGAATGGTATCTCAGATGCGCATCCAGATTTTCACCGTAGAACGGTGTCTGGATCTCGCACGCATAGGTGCCGCTGACGGTCGTGATCATATTTACATACGTAAGGCCGCCCTTGAGCATATTGGCATCCTCAAACCCCTGCTTCAGTGCATCCTTGTTGAACACATATTCCGGAAGTCCTGACCAGTAGCGGACCGTAGGAATATTGTATACACCCTGGAACCGGAGGTTGTGGATCGTCATCATCACTTTTGCACGGCCGACCGGCGTATTTTCGAACTGCGTCCTCAAAAAGACCGGAACGAGGCCTGCCTGCCAGTCATGGCAGTGAATCACATCCGGAATCCAGTCCATATAGTTCAGTGCCGCCAGGGCCGCTTTGGCAAAGTAACAGAACCTCGGAATATCATCAATCAGGTTGGTGTATGGATTGCCGTAACTGAAAAAGTCTTCATTGTCGATAAAGTCATAGACCACGCCGTCCCACACATACTCCATGATGCCCACGTAGAACGAGCGGCCGTCCTCGCAGAGGTTCATCTCAAAAGCTCCGCGGTAGACCATCTTGTCCTGATATTTCTGTGGTATGCATTTGTATCTGGGAAGAATCACCTTCACATCGCAGTTCTGCGAAATAAGCGCCTTCGGGAGAGCATACATAACGTCGGCCAGTCCTCCCGTTTTGACAAAGGGATAGCACTCTGACCCGATGAAAGCGACGCTTCTTCGGGGCTGCGGAAGCTGCGGCTCGT
Organism: uncultured Blautia sp.; assembly: GCA_946629475.1. GTDB lineage: Bacteria > Bacillota > Clostridia > Lachnospirales > Lachnospiraceae > Blautia_A. Next base: position 3,960 of record CAMOXX010000191.1, read on the forward strand.
TATTCTGCACTGCAGGTGCTTCCTCTTTTGTCTTCGTATCATCTGCAGCCGCCGCGGCAGCTTTCTTTGCCGGTGCCTTCTTTGCCGCAGAAGCCTTCTTTGCCGGTGCCTTCGTGGTTTTCTTCTTCGGCGAAGCCTTTTCTGCTGTCTTCGGTTCTGCTTTCTCTGCAGCCTTCTCCACCGCTTTCGGAGCTGCCTTCTCTTCC
>CAMOXX010000192.1 GCA_946629475.1 uncultured Blautia sp.
TCGCACAATCCGTAGAGCACGGTCCGCATCGGATTCAGGGCGACATGGTGCTCCTGCGCGAGATGCTCCTGCAGTCCGGCCAGCTCGTCACAGTGAAGATGAATCAGCCTGCCGCACTGTTCACATTTAAAATGGAAGCAGACGTTCTCGGGCGCTTCCGCCGTGTCCCCGATATATTCGAAGCAGGCCGGGCTGGTTCCGTCGATGATATATTTTTTTACCAGGCCTTCCGAGACCATGCACTCCAATTGACGGTAAACGGTCGACTGTCCGATCGGTGTTCCCGCCTGTCGAAAATAATCACACACATCTGCTGCAGTAAAATGCTTTCCCGGCACGGTCTCAAGGTAGTGCTGCAGCGTGTCGCGCTGCCGGGTTCTGTATCTTGATTTATTGTTCATAGAAGCTTATCCTTATTAATGGGTATTTGCCTGGCGCATTACGGTTTTTGCCGGGCTGTGCGTCAAGGCTTTGCGCTGTTTCTGAATTGTAAATGTACCATGATGGGATCATGAAGTCAATAGAAAATGAAAATCATTTTCAAATTTGCGAAAGCTGTCACCTCCCATGATGAGGACGCTCAGTTCAAAAGAAACCTTTTCTTGCGGTTCTTACCTGATTCGTGTACAATACGAACAGGATATGTCACTGTTCAGAACAGGGCGAAGCGCGTGCCTGTGAAGGTACTGAACAGATACCAGGATATGATGATTGAAGTGCCAAAGATCCTCAACCTGTGCAAGCCTGCCTGCAGGTGGGAAAAGGGAACTGAGGCGTGAATCATAAACATGACTAAGAATTCAAAAAGGAGCGGAAGATGAACGGGATTGTATTGTCTAAGTATCAGGGACTTGGAAACGATTATCTGATTCTTGACGCCAGAAAAAATCATTCGAAGCTGATGGGAAAAAAGATCGCACTCCTTTGCCGGAGGGGATTCGGGCTTGGCGCGGACGGCGTACTGTACGGCCCGACGGAAATCAATGGCCGTATGGGAGTGCGCATTTTCAATTCAGACGGAAGCGAATCTGCCATCAGCGGCAACGGAGTTCGTATATTTGCCAAATATCTGATGGATCAGGGGTATGTGACAGACAGAAAATTTGATATTGAAACGCTGGCAGGTACCATCCATGTAGAAACGCTCAACAGCCGGGGCACCGAATTCCGGGTGAATATGGGCAAGGCTTCGTTTTTCTCCAAGGACATTCCGGTGAGCGGCGACCCGCGGGAAGTTGTGGACGAGGGATTCCGCTTCCACGACCGGATGTACCGGGCAACCTGCCTTACGGTAGGAAATCCGCACTGTATTATTTTTACAAATCATCTGGAACCGGTGGATGCGAAGCTTTTAGGGCCTTATGTGGAGAATTCCGATGAGTTTCCCAACCGTATGAATCTTCAGCTCTGCCGCGTAATTGACCGGGGGAACCTGGATATTGAAATCTGGGAGAGAGGCAGCGGGTATACCAAAGCTTCCGGAACCGGAAGCTGCGCTGCGGCGGCCGCCGCTTACCGGCTTGGCTATACGGAATCCCGGATGAATGTCAACCAGCCCGGAGGGATGATCCAGATTGATATCGCCGAGGATGGAACGATTTTTATGACGGGAACCGTCGGCTATATCGCCGAGATGAACATAGCAGAAGGGTTTTTCTCCTGAGACTGCGGAAAAAAGAGTTAAGCTTACGAACAAGATACGGAGGAACGGAGTATGAAACTGTACGATGGAGGAGTCTATCTGGTAAACGGGAAAATCGTGGATGAGGCCGAAGCATGTCTTCCTGTCTCAAAAGAGGAAGCCGCGAAAAATACAATCGCCTACGGGATTCTGAAAGCACACAATCTTTCCGGCAATATGGAAAAGCTCCGGATAAAGTTTGACTGTCTTACTTCCCATGATATCACCTTTGTGGGAATTATACAGACAGCCCGCGCATCCGGCCTTGAAAAATTCCCCGTGCCTTATGTGCTGACCAACTGCCACAATTCTCTGTGCGCGGTCGGCGGGACGATCAATGAGGACGATCATATGTTCGGCCTGACCTGTGCAAAGAAGTACGGCGGCGTATATGTTCCGCCTCATCAGGCTGTCATCCATCAGTTTGCGCGTGAAATGCTCGCCGGCGGCGGAAAAATGATCCTCGGTTCCGACAGTCATACAAGATACGGCGCGCTCGGAACGATGGCAGTGGGAGAGGGCGGACCGGAACTGGTAAAACAGCTGCTTTCCCAGACGTATGATATTGATATGCCGAAGGTGGTGGCAATCTATCTTACCGGAGCTCCTCGTCCCGGCGTTGGTCCGCAGGACGTGGCACTTGCCATTATCGGCAAAGTGTTCGGGAACGGTTATGTAAAGAATAAGGTGATGGAATTTACCGGTCCGGGTGTGGCTTCCTTAAGCGCGGATTTCCGGATCGGCGTTGATGTCATGACAACCGAAACGACCTGTCTTTCTTCCATCTGGCAGACAGATGAGACGATTGAGGAGTTTTATGAGATTCACGGCAGGAAAGAGGACTATAAAAAGCTGATGCCGGGCGACACCGCCTATTATGATGGATGCGTGGAGATTGATCTCAGCGAAATCAGGCCAATGATCGCCATGCCGTTCCATCCCAGCAACACATACACGATCGATGAGCTGAAGGCAAACCTTTCAGATATTCTTGCGGATGTGGAGAAGAAGGCTGCTGTAAGTCTTGATAATAAGGTTCCGTTCACGCTTCGCGACAAGGTGATCGACGGAAAACTCTATGTGGAACAGGGGATCATCGCGGGATGTGCCGGCGGCGGCTTCGAGAATATCTGCGCGGCGGCGGACATCCTTCGCGGGAAGAGCATCGGCTGTGACGCGTTCACACTCAGTGTTTACCCGGCCAGCACGCCGATTTATATGGAACTCGCGAAAAACGGCGTCCTTGCGGAGCTTCTCGGAACAGGTGCCGTGGTGAAAACGGCATTCTGCGGGCCGTGCTTCGGTGCAGGCGACACACCGGCCAACAATGCGTTCAGCATCCGCCATACTACGAGAAACTTCCCCAACAGGGAAGGCTCCAAAATCCAGAACGGGCAGATCTCTTCCGTAGCCCTTATGGACGCCCGCTCGATCGCCGCGACGGCAGCAAACAAAGGCTTCCTCACTTCGGCAGAGGAATTCACGGGAGAGTACACCGGCCAGAAATACTTCTTCGACAAAACCATCTATGAGAACAGAGTGTTCGACAGCAAGGGGATCGCGGATCCCTCTGTGGAGATCCAGTTCGGGCCGAATATCAAAGACTGGCCGAAGATGCCGCCTCTCGCGGGGAATCTTCTGTTGAAGGTGGTGTCCGAAATCCATGACCCGGTCACGACGACCGACGAGCTGATTCCTTCCGGCGAGACATCCTCCTACCGTTCCAACCCGCTCGGACTGGCGGAGTTTGCGCTTTCACGCAAGGATCCCGCTTATGTCGGCAGGGCAAAGGAGATTCAGAAGGCTGAGAAGGCAATCGAAGCGGGAGAGGATCCGGTGAGCGCGGTTCCCGAGCTGAAAGACATCCTCGATGCAGTCAAAAAAGACTATCCGGACGCGGCTGCGGATCTTGGCATCGGCAGCACGATATTTGCGGTCAAGCCGGGGGACGGCTCCGCCAGAGAACAGGCGGCTTCGTGCCAGAAGGTTCTGGGCGGCTGGGCAAACATTGCCAACGAGTATGCGACAAAGAGATACCGCTCCAATCTGATCAACTGGGGCATGCTTCCCTTCCTGATCAGGGAGGGGGATCTGCCGTTTGAGAACGGGGATTATCTGTTCTTCCCGGAAATCCGCCGCGCGGTGGAGGAAAAGGAAGAGGTGATCCGGGCGTATGCGGTGAAGGATGGCGGCCTGAAGGAGTTTGAGGTCAGGCTGGGAGATCTGACGGACGACGAGAGAGAGATAATATTGAAGGGGTGTTTGATTAATTATAACGCTGTGCAGTGATATTGTCTCTGACTCTATCTTAAACTTTTGCTTGTTGTTCCGGGGAGGGGACAGGGAGATATCCCAGACTCAAATCTTTACGTCCATCCACCGGCAGCAAACTTGCAAGTGGACGTAAAGAATTG
>CAMOXX010000193.1 GCA_946629475.1 uncultured Blautia sp.
ATGGACCGCCTGATGGACTACCACTCCCTGGACATCCAGTGGGGAAACCACGACATCGTATGGATGGGAGCGGCAACCGGGCAGAGGGCCTGCGTCGCGACAGTCATCCGCAATTCCATCCGGTATGACAACCTGGACATCCTGGAGGACGGCTACGGGATCAACATGATGCCTCTCGCGGCGTTCGCGATGGAGGTGTATGGAAATGATCCGTGTGACATGTTCAGCATCAAGGGGGAGCACGCTTACAGCGATGTTGAAAAAGTGCTGAGCAGGCGCATGCATAAGGCGATCGCGGTCCTTCAGTTCAAGCTGGAGGGGCAGCTGATCGAAAAATATCCGGATTACGAGATGGAAGACCGCCGTCTCCTGCACAGGATCGATCCGGAAAAAGGGACAATCACGATGCCGGACGGCAGCGTGTATCCGCTGACGGACACAAACTTTCCGACGGTGGACTGGGAAAAGGATCCCTACACCCTTTCACCGGAGGAGGAGAACGTGATCGAGCGCCTTTCCTCCTCGTTCCGGAACTGCGAGAAGCTGCAGAACCATATGAAGCTGATGCTGGACCGCGGCGGCCTTTACAAGACCTACAACGGCAACCTTCTGTTCCACGGGAGCGTTCCGCTGAATGAGGACGGAACCCTGAAGGAGGTTGTGATTTACGGGCACAGACGAAGCGGCAAGGCGCTCTACGACCTGTTGGAATCCTACGTCCGCCGGGCATTCTTCTCACTCAATCATGAGGAACAGGAGAAGAGCCGGGATATTCTGTGGTATATCTGGACAGCTCCGAACTCTCCGCTGTTCGGCAAGGACAAGATGACAACGTTTGAGCGTTACTTCATTGAGGATAAGGAAACCCACCGGGAAAAGAAAAATTCGTACTACCAGCTTCTGGAGAACGAAGAAGTTGTGAGCATGCTTCTGCGTGAATTCGGACTGGATCCGGAAAAAGGCCACATCATCAACGGCCATGTGCCGGTGCACCAGAGCGAGGGGGAAAACCCGGTCAAATGCGGAGGCAGGGTAGTTGTGATCGACGGAGGTTTTTCTGCTCCCTATCACAAGGTTACCGGAATTGCCGGATACACACTGATCTATAATTCCTACGGGCTGATCCTCACCGCCCATGAGCCCTTTACCACTGCGGAGAGAGCGGTGGCGGAAGAACAGGATATCGTGTCGAACCGTGTTGCGGTACATTATACATCTGCGCGGCAGCATGTGAAGGACACGGATAACGGAAAAGCAATAGAAAAACGGATTCTGGAGCTGCAGGAGCTTCTTCTCGCCTATCGGAGCGGTCTGATCCGCGAAGAGGGCAGCAGCAGGATCCGATAACCGGGAGATATTAATAAAATGAGTCCTTTTGACCTGCTTACACTTTTTGGCGGGCTCGCCATGTTCCTTTACGGCATGCGCCTGATGGGAGACGGGCTGAAACAGGGTTCCTCCGGAGCCCTGAAAAAAGTGATGGAAAAAGTAACCAACAACCCTGTGAAAGCATTTCTGCTCGGCGTTTCGGTGACGGCGATCATACAGTCCTCGACCGCGACGATCGTTATTACCTCCGGCCTTGTGGCCGCGGGAGTGCTGACACTCCACCAGTCCCTCGGGATCATCATCGGCGCCAACGTCGGTACCACGGTCACCGGACAGATCATCCGTCTTCTGGACATTGATTCCTCGGCGGGCGCATTCCTGCAGATTTTCCGGCCGTCCACGCTGGCACCGCTGGCACTTGTGATCGGCATTATCCTGATCATGGGCAAAAGCTTCCGGAATTCCGCCGCGATCGGGAACGTGGCAATCGGATTCGGCATCCTTTTTTCGGGTCTGATGAATATGACCGGAGCGGTCAGTACACTGACGGAATCCGGACTCTTCGAAAAGCTCATGACCGGCCTGGGAGACAATCCGTTCCTCGGATATCTTACCGGAGCGGGAGTTGCGTTCATACTGCAGAGCTCTTCAGCGGCCGTCGGTATTCTGCAGGCCTTTTCTGCTTCGGGACTGCTGACCTTCCATGCTGTTTACCCGGTGATTGTAGGCATCTACCTTGGGGACTGTGTGACGACAGCGATTGTCTGTTCGATTGGGCAGAAGGCGGATGCGCGGCGGACCGGTATTGTGAATATCCTGTACAATCTGAGCAAATCGGCGATGGTGCTGATTGTGGTAGGCATACTGCACAGCCTGGGAGTAATCAGCGGTCTTTGGAATGCAACAGTTAATTCGGGGATGATTGCAAATGCGAATACCGTTTTTAATCTGAGCTGTGCGGTTCTGCTTTTCCCGTTCATCGGGGTCTATGAAAAGCTCAGCCGGCGGATCGTGAAGGACGAAGTGCTCCCGGAGAATCCTTACAAGGAAAAGCTGGATGCCCTGAACCCGGCCTTCTTCCTGACTCCGGCTCTTGCGCTGAACAGCTGCTATGACCTTCTGCTGGCACAGTTCCGCGCATCACGGGAGAATATCCGGAAGGCATTTACGCTTCTGGCAAAATATGATGAGAAGACGAAAGTGGAGATCGATGAGGAGGAGGACAACATTGACCTTCTGACCGACCAGGTCAGCAAGTATATGGTGAGCCTTCTTCCGAACCTGCATGAGACATACCAGGTTGCGATTCTGGATGAATACTATAAGGTGGTCACAGATTTCGAGAGGCTTGGCGACACGGCAGTGTATATCGCCGATGAGGCAAAGCACCTGGCGGACATGGACGTGGAGTTTTCCACATCGGCCAAGGCCGAGATCGAAGTGATGCGGGAGCTTCTGGAGAGGCTTCTCAATCTGGCGGAGCGGGCCTTTGAGCGAAGAGATGTAAACGCGGCCTACCAGATCGAACCGCTGGTGGATGTGACGGAAAACCTGACGGGCAAACTGAAGGCGAATCATCTGAACAGAATGGTGAGCGGACAGTGCAATGTCTATACGGATCCCAACTTCATGAATCTTCTGACTTACATGAGGAGAATCGCCGACCTCTGTGCCAATGTCGGCGAGGCGACCGTTGTCCGTGTCAATCCGGAGCTGGCCAACAATGAGCACAACTATTTCTCACAGCTCAGATCCGGGCAGAATGAGAAGTTTAACAAAGAATACGAAAAAGCGTACAATGAATACTGTGAAAGAATACAGTCAGTATCATAAACAAAAGGGGGCGGAAAACCGCCCCCTGATTCTTTTGTATTATCTGCAGACTACGTCGACCGGTACGTTGAAGATTTTTGCGACCTTCAGGATTGTGTCGGTCCAGCTTCCGACCGCTGCTGCCATGTGATGGGTCGGGCCTGCTTCGCTCCAGCGGTTGCAGAATTCCCTTGCGCCGATGGAGAAGCGTGTTCGCATGTTGGTATCGCCGAACATGAAGATCGGTCCTTCCTCGTTGATGCCCTCGGCTGTGACGAACTTGAAATGGCCGTCCTTGTCCTGGGTGATTCCGAGATAAGTGACCGGTCCGGTCGGAGGATAGAACTGGGTCAGATATCCGCCGCCTGTCTTGCCGTGGAAGACCGGGACGATCTTCATTGTAGGCTTCCGGCTCTGGGAGATGTCAGCATCGCCGCTGCCGGAATGTCCGATAATGCAGATATCCTCGTTGAAGTCGATGGAGTACATCTCGGAAAGCTGTCCGGTGCCGGAGATAGTCTTGAGGATGGACATGGCCATCGCGACCTTGATATCGCCTTCAACCGCGCAGGCTGTTCCCTGCTTGATCAGCATGGAGAATGCCGGAATCAGCATACTGTCGAGCTTGCCGGCGACTCCCTGGGCAAAGCCGTCATAATGCGACGCGACGAAGCCGAGCTGCTCGTCCTTGACCCACTGCTCAAAGGCAACGACATATTTGGCCATATCCCAGACCTTTT
>CAMOXX010000194.1 GCA_946629475.1 uncultured Blautia sp.
CCCCGGTACCGACGCCGACAGCAACGCCAAAGCCAACGCCGGTGCCAACTGCGACAGCAACACCAAAGCCAACGGCAACCCCGGTACCGACCGCAACTCCAACACCAAAGCCCACAGCGCCCCCGACCCCGAAGCCGCATGTACACACATGGTCGGCGTGGACGGTCACCACGGAGCCCACAGCTCTGGCAGAGGGCACTGAGGCCAGAACCTGCACCTGCGGCAAAAAAGAAACCAGGCCGGTCAGCAGGCTGAAGCCGACGATGACCTTAAGCTTCACCGGAACTCTGCCGCTGAAGCAGAATCAGACCTTCAAGGGAGAGCTGGTTTCAGGCCTTGCCAGAGGTGATTATGTCAAGAAGGCTGCATCCGGCAATACCAGTCTTGTGAAGGTCAGCTGCAGGAATGGTATTATCACGCTCAAGGCGCAGAAGAAGGCCGGCACGGCGAAGATAACAATCACACTGGCCAGCGGACTTACAAAAACCTTCAAGGTGAAGGTACAGAAAGTCATCGTAAAGACGACCAGGATTACAGTCGCCTCCAGGAATGTCAAGCTGAAGAAGAAAGAGAAATTTGATCTGGAGACGGTAATCTACCCGCTCAGCTCGACGGAGAAGGTCACCTACACGACTTCAAACAGGAAGGTCGCGACAGTCAAAAACGGCGTGATCACAGCCGGAAAGAAGGCAGGTACAGCTACGATCACCGTCAAGTCAGGATCGAAGATGGTGAAGGTGAAAGTCACAGTCAGGTAACCATAAACGACAGCCAGGGGCCGGGATTATTCCCGGCCCCCTTTATGATGGTCCAGCATCCATTTCCATGCAGACAGTATCTCAACTCTGATACTGCTATACTCAAATAATAATGATGTTGGGGTCAAAAGGCCTTTTGACCCCAAATGATGTCACGGATTGCTCCGTTTCTTCGAAACTCTCGCAATCCTGCAAACACCTCGCATCCCGCGTCTTTTCAAGGAAAATCCGCTGCTGCTCGGTGTTTGGCGGTCCTCAGGTCATAAAGCCTTATCATGCAAGCATGAACGGCTTTTGACCTTTTGACCTTGACATCATAATAATAAATGTTTTCAATCACTCTGAATGCTTTGCATCCCTGAACAGTTACAAAAATCCTGACAAAGAAGTCAATAAAACGATATAGAAACACCACAGTCTGCTGTATAATAATAGTAATTGCTCAGTACTGTCATATCAAAAAAGGAGAAGACCAGACTATGGAAAGAAAATATCCCACCCTCTCGAGTCCGATCACGATCGGCCGAACCACCTTTCGCAACCGCATGTTCTCGGCGCCGATGGGCGGCACCGACATCGCCAACGATGGCTGTATCGGGCCGAAGTCCACAGCCTTTTACGAGCTGAGAGCCCGGGGAGGAGCGGCGGCGGTCACCGTGAGCGAGCTGATGGTCCATCCCGCTACCGACGCCTCCCACGCGTACCATCTCGATGAGAGCATCCTCAATTCGCTCTCCGCTGCGACATACACTGCGGACGCGATCCGGCGGCACGGCGCGATTCCTTCCCTCGAGCTGTCCCATTCCGGGATGTACGCAGGCACCTATATGACCGATAAGAATAAACAGAAGTCGATCCACCAGTGGGGACCTTCCGACACGGTCCGTCCGGACGGAGTCCAGGTAAAAGCGCTGACGAAGGAAATGCTGAACGAGATCGCAGCTTCCTACGGTCATGTCGCCGGCCTGGCTAAAAGGGCAGGATTCGAGATGCTGATGATCCACGGTGGACACGGCTGGCTGATCAACCAGTTCCTCTCCCCGATGTTCAATCACCGCACGGATGAATATGGCGGAACCCTCGAAAACCGCTGCCGGTTTGCGATTGAGGTCCTGAAGGCAGTGCGCGGGGCGGTCGGCCCCTTCTTCCCGATTGAGTTCCGCATGAGCGGGGAGGAGCTGGTACCGGAGGGCTATACGCTTGCCGACGGCGTTGAGATCGCGAAGATGGTTGAGCCATATGTGGATATCATCCATGTCTCAGCCGGAACCTATCAGAGAACCTTCGGACGCACGCATCCCTCCATGTTTGTGCCGCACGGCGTGAACGTCTATATGGCTGCGGAGATCAAAAAGCATGTGAAAAAGCCGGTGGCGACCATCGGCGGACTGAATGATCCGGCAGAGATGGAGGAGATCATCTCCTCCGGCAAGGCGGATATCGTTTACATGGCGAGGGCGCTTCTGGCAGATCCGTTCCTTCCGCGAAAAGTGGTGGAAAACAGGGACGATGAAATTGTGCGGTGCCTCCGCTGCTTTACCTGCATGGCGGAGAGGGCGGCTACCTCCACAAGACGCTGTACCGTCAACCCTCTGATCGGGCGTGAGATGGACGGAGTGGAGGTCCTTCCCGCCCGGGAGAGGAGAAAGGTGCTGGTGGCCGGCGCCGGTCCGGGAGGCCTGTATGCCGCGTACACAGCGGCTCTCCGCGGACATGAGGTGATCCTCTGCGAGAAGGAATCCGAGGTCGGCGGTATTCTGAAGAGTGAGCAGGCCCTGCCTTTCAAGCATGAAATGTACGAGCTTTCGGGGACATATCTCCGCCTTGCGCAGAAGGCGGGCGTCGAGATCCGGCTGAACACGGAGGTTACTCCGGAGTATGTGGCGAAGGAGAAGCCCTATGCCCTGATTATCGCGGCCGGCAGCAGGCCCCTGGTTCCGCCGATCCCCGGTCTTGACGGTGAGAATGTTGTGGTGGTCAACAATTATTATAAAGAAAAAGAGAAGGTTTCGGATGACGTAGTGGTGTTCGGCGGCGGACTGGCCGGATGCGAATGCGCGATTCATCTTGGGATGGAAGGGAAAAAGGTTCATCTCGTGGAGATGAGAGACCAGCTGGCACCGGATGCCAACGTGCGTCATCGCCCTCTGCTGCTGGCTGAGATCGAAAAGTACGCGGCCGTACATACCGGATACAGGGGGCTGGAAGTGACAAAGGAGGGAATCATCTGCGAGGATTCCTCCGGAAACAAGGTGACAGTGCCCGGAAGCACGGTGATCTGCGCTCTGGGGCAGCGCTCCTGCACGGATGTGGTGGAAAAACTGATGGACACGGCGCCGTATGTCCGGGTGATCGGTGATGCGTCACGCGTATCCACCATCACCAACGCGGTGTACTGGGGATACTACGCAGCATTGGATATCTGAAAAAATTAGCACGGATTTATTCTCGTTTCTTCGTATACATATATGAGTGCAGAATCGTTACGAACATCGATCTCTTCTGCATTTCAAAATAACTGGAACACGATATGTATTATACATTCGAATCAAAACAGGAGGTAAACGAATGAAACAGAACTTTTTCTGGAAAAAGACGGGCTGCGCCGTTGCCGCACTGATCCTGGGAATCACAGGGATCTGCTCGCCCGCACTTGCAGAATCCAGCACCGGACCCGATATCATAGTGGAATCCGGACTGAAGACCTCTGCTGAAGAAGCCGCCCCTTACCGCGCCTGGAAAACGGACACCCGCATTTCCATCTCCA
>CAMOXX010000195.1 GCA_946629475.1 uncultured Blautia sp.
CAAGTCCGTTCACCCATTTGCAGGCAAGCCTGCATGGGTTCAGGACTTTTGGCGTTGTAATCACATCATAATGAAATCATGGGATAAAATCAAGATGTGACGCTCTGGAACATCCCTTGAAAAAATAAAAGGCTTCATGTACAATTGAACAACATTCATCCGGTACAGATATCTATTACTGGAAAGGAAGGAAAGCGATTTGTTAAGTTATTATACAGCGCTGATTCTGCTCTCCTGGCTGACACTGGGGGTTCTCAGTATACTGGTTTGGGAGACCAGCTGGATTTCAAAGTCAGACAAGCACCTTTTTTATCTGACGTATGGGATTATCGCGCTTTCGGCACTCGCGGAGTGGATCGGAATTCAGCTCATTGACAGCAGTTTTCCCGCATGGGTGCTTTTGCTGGTGAAATGCAGCGACTATGTTCTCACGCCTATGGCAGGAGGGGCGATTGTCAGACAGATGAAGCTGAAAAACCGCTGGAACAAAGCTCTGACCGGAGTTCTCATCGGAAATGCTGTTTTTCAGGTTATCGCTGCTTTCAATCAATGGATGATTGTGATTGATGCGAATAATCACTATACTCATGGGCCTCTCTATCCTGTCTACATTGCCGTGTATCTTGCAGTAATTGTTCTGATTGCGGTTGAATTCCTGACATACGGGGCGGATTACCGCAGGCAGAACCAGACCTCCCTCTATTCGGTCCTGATTCTTGTTGTTGTTGGAATCGGAATTCAGGAAGTGCTGGGCGGAGAATACAGGACAGCCTATATTGCGCTGACGATCGGGGCAGCACTGCTGTTTATTCACTACTCAGAGTTCTATCATATGAGTGCGGACGATTATATCAGGCAGCAGCAAAGCCAGCTTATGAAGGACGCTTTGACAGGTGTGTACAGCCGCTATGCCTATATAAAAGACCTGGAAAAATTGAAAAAAACAGGGCCGGTGCCCGATGATATTGCCGCGATGACGATGGATATCAATGGTCTGAAGAGGGTCAATGACACAATGGGCCATGAGGCCGGCGATGAGCTGATTATCGGGGCAGCGAGATGTATTGAGAAAGTTATCGGGGATGCCGGAAGGTGCTACCGGACCGGAGGCGATGAGTTTGTTGTTCTGGCGCATTTAATGAAAGAGCAGGCAGAGGAAGCGCTGAAAAACGTAGAGCGGGAAGCGAGACTCTGGGAGGGAGAAATCGTCAAATCACTGAGCTTCACGGCTGGTCTTGCAGCTGCAAGTGATTTTAAAGGGCTGACTGTGGAAGAGCTGGTAAAAGAAGCTGATCAGGCTATGTACAAAGCCAAAGTAGAATATTACATGAGGAGCGGAAACGACAGAAGAGGGTCGCGCAGATAAAGAAGAACGGGGGACGGTTTTTGAAGAAACGTCCCCCGTTCTTTGTTTACTGTTCAGAACCCATTCATTCGGAATTTCATTCACGTTCATGGGGTGCTGAACAGTTCCTTATCATTATTCCTGCCATTTCCATCCGGCAACTTCCGGAAGGTCTTCGCCATAATTGTGAATGTACTGCTTGTGCTCCACGAGCTTGTTGCTCATCTTCTGATACAGATAAGCGCCGCGGTTGCCCAGCTGCGGCAGGAACTTGAGCGCTTCCTGTACAAGGTGGAAGCGGTCCACATCATTCTGCACACGTACATCGAACGGTGTAGTGATGGTTCCCTCCTCACGGTAGCCGCGTACATGCATCAGACGGGTGTTGTGGCGGCGGTAGGTGAGCTCGTGCACCAGGCTTGCGTAGCCGTGGAAGTTGAAGATGACCGGCTTGTTCGTTGTGAACAGCATGTCATACTCCGCGTCGGAGAGTCCGTGCGGATGCTCGTTCTGCGGCTGAAGCTTGAACAGGTCGACAACATTGATAAAGCGGATCTTTACCTCGGGCAGCTCCTTATTGAGAATGGATACTGCGGCGAGTGCTTCCAGTGTCGGGGTTTCGCCCGCGCAGGCAAACACGATATCCGGCTCCTGTCCGGCATCGTTGGAAGCCCACTCCCAGATACCGATACCCTGGGTGCAGTGCTTGATCGCCTCATCCATGGTCAGCCACTGCGGACGCGGATGCTTGGAGGCAACGATTACGTTTACATAGTTGCGGCTGCGGATGCAGTGGTCGAAGCAGGAAAGCAGGCAGTTGGCATCCGGCGGAAGATACAGGCGGACGACGTCTGCTTTTTTATTGGCAATGTGATCCATAAAGCCGGGATCCTGATGCGTAAAGCCGTTGTGGTCCTGCTGCCACACGGTCGAAGCCATGATCAGGTTGAGGGACGCGATCTCCTCCCTCCACGGAAGCTGGTTGCAGACCTTCAGCCATTTTGCGTGCTGTGCGGCCATGGAGTCGATGATGCGCGCAAACGCCTCATAGGTTGCGAAGAAGCCGTGGCGTCCGGTCAGCAGATAGCCTTCCAGCCAGCCTTCGCACATATGCTCGGAAAGCATGGAATCCATGATGCGGCCGTCGGTGGAAAGGAATTCATCGGTCGGGTACTTTTCGGCATTCCAGTCTCTCTCGGCAGCTTCGAACACATGATTCAGACGGTTCGACATGGTCTCGTCCGGTCCGAAAATACGGAAGTTGCGGGATTCCTGGTTCAGCTTCAGGATATCGCGGATAAACTTGCCGAGCTCAATCATATCCTGGCCGTCGGTCTCGCCGTGCTGTTTTACATCATATGCATAATCGCGGAAATCCGGGAGACGCAGGTCGCGCAGCAGAAGGCCGCCGTTCGCGTACGGATTGGCGCCGAGACGGCTGTTTCCGTCCGGTGTGAGTGCTTCGAGCTCCGGAATCAGGCGGCCGCTGTCGTCAAACAGCTCCTCAGCATGGTAGCTCCTGAGCCACTCGTCCAGAAGACCCAGATGCTCCGGCTTTTCCATGGTGATCGGCACCTGATGGGCGCGGAAGCTGTTCTCGATCTGCTTGCCGTCCACGACCTTCGGGCCTGTCCAGCCCTTGGGGGTGCGGAGTACGATCATCGGCCAGATCGGGCGGGAAGGATCATTCTCCTCGCGGGCCTTTTTCTGGATCGCCTTGATCTCCTCAATGACAATGTCCATGGTCTCCGCCATTTTGCGGTGCATGGTCATCGGATCATCGCCCTCTACGAAATAGGGCTTCCAGCCGTTGCCCTTAAAGAATGCTTCGATCTCTTCGTGGGAGATGCGGGCAAAGAGCGTCGGGTTGGCGATCTTGTATCCGTTCAGGTGAAGGATCGGGAGAACCGCGCCGTCGCTGATCGGGTTCAGGAATTTGTTGCACTGCCACGAGGTTGCGAGCGGGCCGGTTTCGGCTTCGCCGTCGCCTACTGCAACTGTCGCGATCAGGTCGGGATTGTCAAAAACAGCTCCGAAGGCATGGGCGATGGAGTAACCGAGCTCGCCGCCCTCGTTGATGGAGCCGGGGGTCTCCGGCGCGCAGTGGGAAGGAACGCCGCCGGGGAAGGAGAACTGCTTGAACAGCTTC
>CAMOXX010000196.1 GCA_946629475.1 uncultured Blautia sp.
TCTCCGGCAGCCTCTGCATTATCCTCCAGAAGAGCCATGACGTCATCTTTTACAGTAGTTTCCGTCTTTTCCCCTGCAGGCTCTTCAACGAGTGTGTCTGCGTCTTCTTCCGTTCCGGTGTTCTCCTCTGTGAGCGTTTCCTCTTCTTCAAGAACCTCAGCATTCTCTTCTGTGAGTGCGTCCGCATCTTCTTCAGCTGTTCCGGCCTCTTCCTCCGCAGGCGCTTCTGCATCCGCTTTCTCTTCTGTCCCGGCATTTTCCTCCGCAGGTGCTTCTGCGTCCGCTTTCTCTTCTGTTCCGGCCTCTTCCTCTGCAGGTGCTTCGAGCTCGTTCGGATCGGCCGACTCGAGAAGTTCATCGTCTCCCGCCACCGAAGTGATCGTGAGCGCCAGATTCACCCTCGAACCCAGGCCGCCGTCGCCCATCCACTGCTGCTTCGGAACGGTCGAAATCCAGGCATTGATCATGCTGTCCACCTGAGAAGGAAGGATTTTGCCGGCCTCAAATGAAAAATCATGATCCTTGGCAAAGCCCTCAAAGGCCGCATCGAGCATGGAACCGTAGATACCGTCAAAGCTCCCTGCATCATGGCCCATCGCTGTCAGCAGCTTCTGCATCGTGCGTACGCCCTCTCCGCGGTCGCCCTTTACAAACGACGGCTGCGGTTCTACCGTCTCATGCTGCACATAATTGCAGTCCTTGCATGACCGCTCCCTCTCACCAGGTGTATTTCTCGTCATCCTGACAATCGTGACCCAGGGGTTAAAATCGTGGTGCAGCTTCTGAATGGTCTGCGGCCAGGCAACACCGTCCGGTGTAAGGCCCTGATCATTCTGGAATTCCGTGATTGCTTTTTCCGTACCGGCACCGAAAATGCCGTCCGCGCCGCCGGCGCTCAGGTAATTCATATCAGCAAGAAGCTGCTGCACCTCACGGACTTCCTCTCCACGATCCCCGCGGCGAAGCGTCCCCTCGGGATCATAGCTGACCTGTTCCTCCGTAAACCCGCAGTTTTTGCAGACATTCGTGCGGATTCCCGCGGAATGGTCGGTCGCTTCAACCAGGATCTGCCATTCAAAATCGTGGGGAAGCATCTCGACAGGCTCTGTCGCTTCAAACCCGCAGACCTGGCACTTGTGCATCCGGATGCCTTCCTCCGTACAGGTCGGATCTTTTGTCACAACCCAGTCTCCAAAGCTGTGCGGCAGTTTTTCGATGACCTGATGCTCCTCCTGCCCGCAGATATAGCATCTGCGGTATCTCTCACCCTCGGCTGTACAGGTGGCCTGTTTTGTCATCGTCCAGTCCCCGAAGGTATGTCCGGTTTTTTCAATCACGGATTTCTCTTCATATCCGCAGACCATGCAGCGGTGCATGACCTCACCCTGGCTCACACAGGTAGCCTGCCTCGTCACCGTCCAGGGACCGAAGGTATGCGCAGTCATGGCAATCTGCTGTGTTTCGCTGGTACCGCAGATCTGGCAGGAGCGCATCCGCATTCCGGTAGATGTGCAGGTGGGCTGCGTATATACAACCCAGTCGTTCCACTGATGGCTGCAGTACTGAGGCGGCATTGTGCTGCTGAGGCTGCTCATCGGTACCCAGGCGATCGTCTGTCCGTCGCCCGACGGATCCTCGGCAAGAACGCCGACCCAGGGGCCGGAGTAAGTTTCGACAAGTACTGTTTCTCCTCCGTAAAACCAGCGGAGAATATCCGAATTAATATCCTGATCCTCAAACGCAGGTACCTGATCCCCGTTCGCGTATAATAAATCCGCCAGAACCGGAACCGGGATCATCAGCAGCAGGCCGATCAGGATCGGCAGCAGATATCGTTTTTTCACACTATTCCCCTCCTTTTCTTTTAGCTGTTAAGTACCTTCACAGATACTGTCTATTAATTATATCCTATCAGAAGTCTTTCCGTCAATTCAATCCGTCGTTTTTCATAGCGTTTCTGTGATAATAATGATCCTGTTTGTGTATTTTTTTAACATATTATCTGTTCAGAACCCATTCATTCGGAATGCTTTGCATTCCTCATGTGGGCGGTCAGAGACGCTTCGCGTCTTGACCGCCCCATGGACATGATCGAAATTTGCCTGAAATGCAAGCATTTCATTCAAAATTCCGATCATGTCCATGGGGTGCTGAACAATTACAACATATCATGAAATAATCTTGTAACCATCCCTGTTTGATGGTATAATTTTCTTCAATCACATCTGTTTTTGCACGTATCTGTGAAGTTGCTGAACAAATCCGTACATTATTGCCGGCAGGCAGGAGGGCAATCTGATGAATAGTACAGAGAAAAGCATCGAATTCAGCGCAAATCCAAAAAGCCTTGGAATTATTTACGCCGAAGAAAGCGGCAGAGGTCTGACACACCCGTTCTTTATTCTGATTCTGAATGCCTTTAAGCAGGAAGCGGAAGCACGCGGATATGACATTACATTCATTCATCCTGCCGTAATCAAGGATTCCACAGCATGTGAAGAATACTGCCGCAAAAGTCATCTGGGCGGTGTATGCCTTGTCTGTGTGGATTTCGATCTTCCCGGAGTACGTGCGCTCGTGGAGAGTGATATCCCCTGCGTCACGGTAGACCACATGTTCCGCCACGTACCCGCAGTACTCTCGGACAATGAGACAGGCGTGCAGAAGCTGGTGGAATACGCTATCTCACGCGGCCACACCCGCATCGCGTTTGTCCATGGGCACAACAATTCCATCGTCACAAGAACCCGGATCCGGCAGTTCCACAATGTGATGTCCTATCACAATCTCCCGGTTCCGGAAGAATATATCCGGGAAGGGCTCTATGATGATATCGGCCTTACCAGGAATATTGTGCGGGAGCTTCTGACGCTTCCCGACCGTCCGACCTGCATACTGCTGCCGGATGATATTTCTTACCTGGGCGCCCAGGACGCCGCCCGTGAACTCGGCCTGCGCATTCCCACCGACATTGCGTTTGCCGGTTACGACTGCATTCCGCTGACGCAGACCCTCGAGCCGCGTCTTACCACCATCCGTCAGAGCACTGACGAGATGGGAACGACAGCCGCCCAGATGCTGATCGAGCTGGTTGAAAAACCCGGACGGGTCAAACGTTTTCCAAGGATTCTCCCCGTGGAACTTGTCGCAGGCGGAACGCTGTAAGGCTTCTGAGCAGTTACACTGAATCATTATCCCAAATTCAAGTCTCTGGCGCGGGATTCCGGTCAGCTTCAGCTGACATCTTCCAAACGAAATCCGGGAG
>CAMOXX010000197.1 GCA_946629475.1 uncultured Blautia sp.
AATCACAAGGGGCAGGAAAAAGAGCATGATAAACGCGGTTCCGAGTCCCATCAGGGTATTCAGCCCTGCTCTCTTCAGGTTTTCCGACATCGGGTAGTTTACATTGATGACAAGGTTTGTCGGTGTCATCGTATTATCGAAGGTGTAGATGAAATCCGCATCCGCTTTTTCGAATTTGACATTCTGTGTCGCGGTATAGATTTTGTCCTCCTCGGTAACCGTAACGACCACTTCATCGCTGGTACGCTTGCCGAGTTCATCCTTAACTCCCTTCCAGGCTTCGGGGGCGGCTTTGGAAAAGCCCTCCGAATTTTCAATGTACTTGTCGATGTCCTCGTCGGACATTTCGATCAGAACATTTGTCAGGTCGGTATCAATAGAGGATTCCAGAAACTGCTGGAGATACTCGAGCTCAGTCAGCTCTTTTTCTTCGCCGGCCGGCTCCTTTTCGTCCGCCTCGCCGGCCGGGAACGCTTCGCTCTCATCAAAATCGCTGTCCTCGTCGGCGCCGCTCCCGGCTTCTTCCGCATCCATCTCTTCCTGAACAGTCTCAGCTTCGGCATCGTCCGAAGCCCATACAGCCGGTCCGGTCATCACAAGTGCCGCCGAGAGGGCAAGCACTGTTCCCAGGGCTGTAAATTTGATATTCTTACGTCTCATATGCTGCACCTCGCTTATACGGAACAATGTTTCTTTGCCGGGCGGTCTTCGCTCTTGGTGTAGAGCATCTCAAAAGCATTGATCACATATTTGCGTGTGTCGGCCGGGGCGATAATCGTATCGACATAGCCCCTCTTCGCTGCCGCATCGACTCCCGACTGGAGACTTCTGTACTCTGCCGCTTTTTCACGCTGTACAGATGAATCCGCGTCAGCATACATGATTTTTGCCGCCATGGCCGCATCCATCATTCCGATCTCGGCGCTCTCCCATGCAAACACTGCATCCGCTCCGAGGGCTCTGCTGTTCATAACCGTGTAGGCGCTGCCGTAAGCTTTGCCGGTGACCACGTTTACCTTCGGCACGGTCGCGTTTGCGAACGCCTGGATCATCTGGGCTGCTGCCGCCGCGATATGCCTCTCACTGCAGAGGGTCGCCTTGAAGCCGCAGGCGTCGGTCAGGGTCAGAACCGGAATTTCGAAAGCGTCGCAGAATTTCACGAATGCCGCCGCCTTCTTCGCTCCGTTCGCGGAGATGGTTCCGTCAAAGGTCTCTGCCTCTTTGCCTTCTTCATCATAGATGACGCTGCGGTTCGCAACCGCGCCGATCACGGCTCCGTTCAGCCGCATGAAGCCTGTCACCATATCCCTGCCGTATGCCGGAGTGGTCTCGAAAAAGTCCTCGTTGTCGGCGATGCGGGCAAGTGCCAGAGCTCCGTCAGCCACGCAGTTTTCCAGATCCTCGCATACACGGTTCAGATCGTCCGTGCACTCTGCCAGGGATTCGTCCTCACAGTTGGAGGGCAGCAGGGAAATCAGGCCGCGGATCTTTGCGATCACTTCTTCCTCGCTTCCGCATCCGTCCACAACACCGGTCTCGGCACTCTGGAACTCTGCTGTCGAGGTGTCACGCTTGGATACGTGGTTTCCTTCCAGCGCGTTCGGGCTGTTGACAAACAGCTTGCCGTTCTTTTCATCCATGAAGGTAAAGTCACTCATGGCTGCAAGAAGGGCCATACCACCGCCGCAGGGTCCGAATACGCCCGTCACCTGGGGAATGATCCCGGAGCAAAGGGTCGATTTGAAGAAGATCCGGCCAAATGCATCGAGCGCGTCGGTCGACTCCTGAAGGCGGATACCCGCGCAGTCCAGAAGCCCTACGACCGGGGCGCCGGTCTTTCTGGCAAGATCATACAGACGGATGATTTTCCTGGCGTGCATCTCACCTACGGTACCGCCGAGCACGGACGCGTCCTGGCTGTACACATAAACCGGATTTCCATCGATCAGACCGTAGCCTGTGATGACGCCATCGGAAGGTGCTTTGTTTTCAGCCATGTTGAAATCCGTCGATCTGGCTGTGACGGCCTGACCGATCTCAACAAAACTGTTCGCGTCGAGCAAGGATTCGATTCTTGCCGCCGCTTTGCTTTGTGCTGCATTACTCATTATTGTATGCCCTCCATTTTTTATAAAAAAAATATAAACCAAAAAACAGCCAATTTATATTATAAGTTTTCATAAAAAAAAATCAATAGAAATTTTTAGCGGTCATCTGGATTCTTTTCGTTTTCCCTGATGCCGCGGTAGTCCATGCTCCACCGGTCGGAAAGCCTAAGCGTGCTCGATGCGTCGGAAGCGGCCATCTGGTACAGGATATTAAGTTCATAGCAGGCCTCCGGGATCGTTTCCTCCAGAATGTGCACCAGCTTTTTCACCGGGATCTCGGCCTCCGGAGCCGCCGCATGGCGCATGAAATAATCAGCCAGGCTCTGCGCGTGGTGCTCCCCCGCGACCCGCGCCAGACGGTAGAGGATGTCCCTCTTCCGCCCTCCTTTGCGGCAGATCATCCGGTTGGTCGTCCATTTCATCCACTTCATTGTCAGATAAATGTTCAGCGTGCTGACCAGCGGAATCGCCCTGTGGACGACCTTCGCGTATTTCCACTTCGGAACCACGGCGTCGGACGGCCGGAAGCTGTGGGGATCCTTTCCCGTCGCCTCCATCAGATACCGGTCGAACTCCTTTTCCAGAAGTGTGTGGGAAATCACTTTTTTATCCGCAAGGTCATTGATGTACGGATGGCAGGCCGAATCCAGCATATAGTGGCACGCGAATCCCAGAATATAGGCAAGGAGCATTTGATCCCCGCCCTTCCTGATCTTCGCGATATTCTTTTCGAAGAAGAAATCCGCCCTCTCGTTGTGCATTTTTACACCATGGCTGGTCACCGGGTTTTTTGAGAGCATAAAATAAAACAGAATATCCGGCCCATGAAGACCGATCCTGTACAGGTCCACGTTCTCCCGGATAATCTGTTTTACTTCATGGGGCAGATGCTTGTATACTCTCTTTCCGAAATAGTCATGCGCGTAGGTTGTCGGCATCCGTATCCCTCCTTTATGAAATCATATCTGTTCAGGCTCCTGCGATGCTCTGTGCGCAGTGGAATTGTTTGAACATTCAAACATTCTGCACAAGCCTTAGAACTTCTTCATGAACGAAAGATGTGGAATGAGCAAAAAACGTACTGTCTGAGCGAAGCGAGTTTACGTTTTTTGCGAATGCTTTTCCACATCTT
>CAMOXX010000198.1 GCA_946629475.1 uncultured Blautia sp.
AGGAAACGTATGATATATGTAATAAAAAAGGACGGAACGCGGGAAGAATTCAACCCGCAGAAGATCATTGCGGCAGTCAACAAATCGGCTGCCCGGATCATGTATACCTTCTCGGATGAAGAGAAGGATTTTATCTGCCGCTTCGCGCAGGAACGCGCGGACTCCCTCGGAAAGGAAGAAATCCAGATCCAGGAGATGCACAATATTGTGGAGGGCGCGCTCGAGAGAGTCAATCCGGCCGTGGCGAAGAGTTACCGGGATTACCGCAATTACAAGCTTGATTTTATCCATATGATGGATGACGTTTATACAAAGAGCCAGGCGATCCGGTATATCGGCGACAAGAGCAATGCCAACACGGACAGCGCGCTGGTCGCCACCAAGCGCAGCCTGATATTCAACGAGCTGAACAAGGAGCTTTACCGCAAGTTTTTCATGAACCGGAATGAACTGCAGGCATGTAAGGACGGTTACATCTATATTCATGACCAGTCAGCCCGGCTTGATACCATGAACTGCTGTCTGTTTGATGTGGCATCGGTGCTGAGCGGCGGCTTTGAAATGGGGAACGTGTGGTACAATGAACCGAAAACCCTCGATACGGCTTTTGACGTAATGGGCGACATTATCCTTTCCACGGCGGCACAGCAGTACGGCGGCTTTACCGTCCCCGAGGTGGATAAGATTCTGGCACCGTATGCGCAGAAAAGCTGCGACAAATATTACAGCGAGTTCCTGAAATACTCGGACGAAAGCTGGAACGGCCGTGAGGAGCATGCTGCCCGCTATGCGATTGAAAAAGTACGGCGCGACTTTGACCAGGGCTGGCAGGGAATCGAGTATAAACTGAATACGGTAGGCTCTTCGCGCGGGGACTATCCGTTTGTCACGGTTACTCTGGGCCTCGGAACCGGACAGTTTGAAAAAATGTGTACGATCTCCCTTCTGCAGGTGCACCAGGGGGGCCAGGGAAAGGCGGGCCACAAAAAGCCGGTGCTGTTCCCGAAGATTGTTTTTCTATATGATGAGAATATCCACGGAAAAGGAAAAATCTGTGAGGATGTGTTTGAAGCCGGAGTGGAGTGCTCCTCGAAGACCATGTATCCGGACTGGCTGTCCCTGACCGGAGAGGGCTATATTTCGAGCATGTACAAAAAATACGGTAAGGTGATCAGCCCGATGGGCTGCCGAGCCTTTTTGAGTCCGTGGTATGAGCGCGGAGGGATGCAGCCTGCTGACGAGGACGATGTACCTGTGTTTGTCGGCCGGTTCAACGTTGGGGCTGTTAGCCTTCATCTTCCGATGATTCTTGCAAAGGCAAGATCCGAGAGCAGGGATTTTTATGAGGTCCTGGATTTTTATCTTGAGATGATCCGGAACCTTCATATCAGGACATATGAATATCTGGGGCAGATGAGAGCATCCACGAATCCGCTTGCCTACTGCGAAGGAGGCTTTTACGGCGGCCATCTGGAGCCTCAGGAAAAGATCGGAAAAATACTGAAGCCGATGACGGCATCCTTCGGCATTACTGCCCTTAATGAGCTTCAGGAGCTCTACAACGGGAAGTCGATTGCCGAGGACGGACAGTTTGCGCTGGAGGTTCTGCGGTACATCAACGACAAAGTAAACCAGTACAAAAAAGAAGACGGTCATCTGTACGCCATTTACGGGACTCCCGCGGAGAGCCTCTGCGGCCTTCAGGTGGAGCAGTTCCGCAAAAAATACGGCATTATCGAAGGAGTATCGGACAGGCCGTATGTCAGCAACAGCTTCCACTGCCACGTGACGGAAGATGTCACTCCGATCGAAAAGCAGGATCTGGAGGGCAGGTTCTGGGAACTCTGCAACGGTGGAAAAATCCAGTATGTGCGCTATCCGATCAGCTATAACAAGGAGGCAGTCCGGACTCTCATCCGGCGCGCGATGAAGCTGGGGTATTACGAAGGGGTGAACCTTTCGCTTGCCTACTGCGACGACTGCGGCCACGAAGAGCTCGAGATGGATGTATGCCCGGTATGCGGTTCGCGGAACCTTACCAAAATCGACCGCATGAACGGATATCTTTCGTACAGCCGCGTACATGGGGACACCAGGCTCAATGACGCAAAGATGGCGGAAATTGCAGAGCGGAAATCCATGTAAGTTCGGAAAGAGAGAAAAGGGTATGCGGAACAGGAAACTGGCAATGATTACAGCTGCGGCGCTGGCCTGTGCGCTGTGCCTGCCGGGCAGCGCTTCTGCTTCGGATGCAGCAGTTCAGGTCACGGATATGGCGGGAAATGATATCACGCTTTCCGAACCGGCCGGCAGGATCGTATCGTTCTCCCCGGCAGGGTGCGAAATCCTGAATTCGATCGGGGGGAGCAGCCTGCTGTGCGGCAGAGCGGCGGCCTGCGATTATCCGGAGGAGATTCTCGCGGTACCGACGGTCGGCACCGGGGAGGAATTTGATCCGGAAGAAATCATTTCGCTCTCCCCGGAGCTTGTTCTTGCCGGGAGATATGATCTGACGCAGGAGCAGACGGACGTCCTGAAGAGTGCAGGGATACCTGTGGCAGTCTGCGAGGCCGCGGACATCGAAGGTGTTATGGAAGCGGTTCATATGACCGCGGAGCTTACGGGAAAAACGGAGATCGGCGGTTTTGTGACAGAGGGAATGAAGTCGACGCTTGAAATTCTGGAGTCATCGGTGGATCACCTGGAAGTGGAAAAAAAGACGGTCCTGTTTATAGTGACCGGTGCTCCCGGGATGGACGCTTCCGGCCGGATCCAGACAGCAGGGAGCGGTACGATCCAGAATGAACTTGCAGATCTTGCAGGGCTTGAAAATGTTTTTGCTGACCGGGAAGGATACTGCGAGGTCAGCACAGAGGAGATCCTTTCAAAAAACCCGGATCTCATTGTGTCGATGGCAATGGACAACCGTACGGTACCGATGGCGGAAGAGGAAATCCTGGCAATGCCGGATTTTCAGGACATCACCGCAGTCCGGGAGGAAACCGTCCGGACATTCGAAGGGTATGAGCTGTGCCGCCCAGGGCCGGGAGCGGCGGAAGGCGCGGTAATGCTTTACGAATTTGCCTATGGGACAGAGGATGACCCGTCCCTGCTGGCGGGATTTTGAATATCATGGTAATTGTTCAGCACCCCATGGACATGATCG
>CAMOXX010000199.1 GCA_946629475.1 uncultured Blautia sp.
ATTATCGCGAAATCCTGAGGCTATTAAGCCTCAAGTACAATTACACCCAGATCGCAGAAGCACTTCACAGCTCCAGAAATACGATCCGGGAAGTCGGGAAACTGGCTGACGAGAAAGGAATCAGCTGGCCTCTTGAGCAGGAACTCACTAATCAACGGCTCTATGAACTGCTTTATCCGGAACGACTGGAAAAAGCGCATGTATATATGGAGCCAGACTGCGCCCACATCCATACGGAGCTGGCTAAAAAAGGTGTAAACCTTACACTTCTTCATGAGGAGTACAAAGTTAAATGTGCCAGTGCCGGCAGAGTGCCTTATCAGTACACGCAGTTCTGTGAGATTTACCGTAACTGGGCAAGGAAATCCAAAGCCACGATGAGGATCCACCATAAGCCCGGTGACACAATGGAAGTCGATTGGGCAGGAGGAACGCTTCCGATCACAGATTCTGTAACCGGAGAAACTGTACCAGCATACCTTTTTGTTGCAGTTCTTCCCTGCAGCTGCTATGCATATGCAGAGCTTTGCGGCGACATGCAGTCAGAAAACTGGCTGCTCTGCCATGTACACGCCTATGAATACTTTGATGGCGTGCCGAGACTTTTGATTCCTGACAACTTAAGAACCGGTGTAACAAAGAATACCAGACTTGACACTATTATCAACCGCAGTTATACGGAACTCGCCGACCATTATGGCACAGCAGTCGTCCCGACCAGGGTGAAGGCGCCCAAGGACAAAAGCCATGCGGAAGGCACTGTCTCCTACGCATCCACATGGATTCTGGCGGCACTTCGTAATGACACTTTCTTCTCCCTTGCCGATGCGAAAAAAGCTGTCGCGGAAAAACTTGAGCTTCTGAACGGCTATCCCTTCAAAAAGCGGGAAGGGAACCGCCGTGAGGCTTACCTCCTGGAAGAGAAAGAATTCATGCAGCCGCTTCCCGCCAATCCGTATGAACCGTCCATCTGGTCAGAACAAACGATTCTTCTTGATTATACTGTCACCGACGGATTAAACAAGTATTCTGTCCCGTATGATCTGATTGGTGAGATGGTCAGCGTCCGCGTGACCCGCGACGCCTTGGAGGTCTTTTTCAACGGAAACCGTGTCGCTGTACATCCACGAGACAGGAAACGCAGACGGGATCCAATCATGGTGCCGTCACACATGCCGGAAAACCATCGGCAGTATCTGACGTATACAAAAGATGATTTTCAGTCATGGGCTGCCACTGTCGGTCCGCATACATCGAAGGTTATCAGGTTCTTCCTGGAGTCTGGCAGAGCCCCTGAACAGGGTTTCAAATCCTGCGTCAGTCTTAAAAAGTATGCTGAGCGCTATAAGAAGGAGCGCATTGAGGAAGCCTGCAGACAGATCCTGACATTCAGCGGGGAACCATCCATCCGAGGATTGAGTATCCTTTTGAAGTCTCCGGTTACGGAGAAAGCTCCCGGAAGCCTTTCTGCATCATCTCAGCCGGTCCGGCGCAGTCGTGGTATTACACGCGGCGCTGATCAGTTCCGGAAGGGAGGTGATGAGCAGTGATCAATCTCGAGACTGTGAAGACACTGCGTGTTCTCCGTCTTCCTGGAATGGCCAGGGAACTGGAATCCCAGCTTGAAGATCCACAGCGGTACAAAGGCCTGTCTTTTGAAGACCGTCTCGCCCTTCTGGTGGATGCAGAAAGCCTGTCCCGCCGTCAGAATACAATTAAACGTCGTATCCGCGAAGCAAAACTCAGTGAATCTACGGCGAGCGTGGAAGCAATCGAGTATCACGAAGACAGGGGGCTTGATAAAGGGCTGATCACGAAACTTGCCACTTGTGCCTACATTCAGGAAAACCACCATGTTATCCTGAAGGGTGCTACAGGTGCGGGAAAGTCCTATATCGCCAATGCACTTGGTGTTGCAGCCTGCCGCAAGCTATATAAGGTACGCTATGTGAGTCTCCCGGATCTGCTCAACGAGTATTCGGTAGCCAAAGCGCTGAATACGCAGCATAAGGTCAAAGCAACTTACGCAAAACTCGATCTGCTGATCATCGATGAATGGCTTCTGCGGCCGCTTTCAGAATCAGAAGCATATGACCTTTTGGAAATCATTGAAGTCTGCAGCCGGGAAGGCGCCATGATCTTCTGTACACAATACGATACGGATGAATGGTACTACCGGATCGACTGTGACCGGCCGGAAGGCGATGATAGTGCTGTTGCAGAGGCGGTACTTGACAGGATCATCCATAACAAGTATTCCATCAATGTCAGAGGCCGTATCTCCATGCGCAAACGGCATGCTTTCGCCGAATCGGAGGAAAGCGGGGTGTGCAGCAATGAGTGATTACACCTACATTGATCTTTTGGATGAAGTGGACTGTTCAGATCGCTGTGAAGCTGTTATTGCCCTTTGCGAGCTTGTAGATAAGCTGGTTGCCGATATACAGTTCCTGGAACTCGAATGCATCAGCACAAGACACCTTCTCAGCCAGTACATGGACAAGGAAGAAGGCGAACTCCTCCGCATGGACATCCTGTCACACCTTACAGGCAGGTATTCAGGAGAATCGGCTTATGAACTCTACAAAAGTATCATGTACAGCGGCGGGGATCCTATGGAATTCCACGATTATCATGTCAAGGTACAAGAGGCCTGCAAAGGAAACTGGCCCTGCTGGCATTGATAAATAAGAGGACAAGGTTGGCCGTCCGGGTACACTGGCAACAGTTGCCCGGCGGCGCAGCCGATCAGTGCTCCGTGACAACTGATCTATTTCCCCGTGAAGGGTGGTCAGATTAACCGTGAAGAGTGATCAGCTTACGCGAAATATACACGTCACGACGCGGCGGTTTATACTCTCAACGAAGGTCGCTATCGCATCCATATCCGGATTGTCCGGCAGGATACTGTTTTTCTCCGCCTCGTGAAAACGCCGCTCGTAATCCGTAACGATCTCGTAGAAGGCTGGTGTAAGGATGCCGTCCTGCATATAGTCCCCGTTGCGGATGCTTATAAGAAGCTTCAGATCTGATTCCGGCCTGTGGGTACGGATCTCGCCTTTCTCCAAAATATCGATTCCCATCATGAACAGCCGCACCAGATGCATGGCATGCTTGTTCAGATGGTTGTCGTCTTTCTTGTGGTTTCTCTTTC
>CAMOXX010000200.1 GCA_946629475.1 uncultured Blautia sp.
TCAGATTCCGAGCAGGTCGCTGAACGCCTTCAGCGCGCCGTCGGTATCGTGTGCCAGAACACGCTTTGCGAGCACCTTTCCAAGCTGTACGCCTTCCTGGTCAAAGCTGTTCACGTTCCACAGGAATCCCTGGAACATGATCTTGTTCTCAAAATGCGAAAGCAGGGCTCCGCAGGCTTCCGGCGTAAGCTGTTCCCCGATGATAAAGCTGGAGGGACGGTCGCCGTCAAAGTTCTTGTTCGGGTTTTCATCCTGCTTGCCGCACGCGAACGCTACCATCTGTGCCGCCACATTCGCTCCGAGCTTGATCTGGCTGGTGCTTCCCTGCACCTCCACATCCTTCTCGGTCTGGCTCTTTTTGAAGCCGATAAACTGAAGCGGAATGATGTCCGTTCCCTGATGGAGCAGCTGATAGAACGAATGCTGTCCGTTGGTTCCCGGCTCGCCGAAGAGCACCGGGCCGGTCTTGTAGTTTACAGGCTCACCGAAGCGGTTGACCGACTTGCCGTTGGACTCCATGTCCGCCTGCTGCAGGTGGGCCGGGAAACGGCTGAGCGCCTGCGAATACGGAAGAAGCGCGGTAACAGCATACCCAAGGATATTTCTCTCATAAACGCCGATCAGAGCATCCAGCATAGCCGGATTCTTCAGCGGATCCTGCTCTGTGGCAAGCTTGTCCTCCGCTGCCATGCCGTCCAGGAAGCGTGCGAACACTTCCGGTCCGAATGCCAGGGACAGAACCGCGCCGCCCACTGCCGACGATGAAGAATATCTTCCGCCGATATAGTCGTCCATGAAGAACGCGGCCAGATATCCGCTGTTTTTCGCCATCGGCGAAGTCTCGCTCGTCACTGCCAGCATATGCTTTGACACATCAAGGCCGGCCTTCTCGAGGGCGTCCTTCACAAACAGCTCGTTCGTGAGGGTTTCGAGCGTTGTGCCGGATTTGGAGACTACAATGAACAGGGAGCGGCTCACATCCACGCTGTTCAGAACCGCAACCGCATCGTCCGGGTCCACGTTGCTGATGAACTTCGCGTCCATCTTTTTCAGGCCGTTTGCCGCTGCCCAGTTTTCGAGCGCAAGGTAAATCGCGCGCGGGCCAAGGTCGCTTCCGCCGATTCCGATCTGGACAACCGTCGTAAACGTCTCACCCTTTTCGTTCGTGATTTCACCTGAATGTACTTTCGCAGCAAATTCGGCAATCTTCTTCTGCTGTGCTTTATAGAATTCAAATTTATCCACGCCGTCCGCAATGACAGGGTTTCCGAGCTGGCCTCTGGTCAGCTGATGAAGGACAAGGCGCTTTTCACCGGTGTTGATCACCGCGCCGTTATAGAGCTCGGCAAATTTTTCGGTCAGCTCCGCCTCCTTCGCCAGGTCGGCAAGCTTCGAAAGGATCGTATCATCCACTTTTTTCGCGGCGTAATGGTAGGATAATCCCCCCGCCATCGGCACGGTGTATTTCGCGACACGCGCGGCGCCGCTCTCCCCCGCCATCACCTCGGTAAGACGCACATTGTTTTCCATCTTCTGCAGTTCCTGAAAAGACTGCAGTGTATCAAGGTTTTTCCATGAAGCCATTTCTCACATTCCTCCTCTTTTCCTGCGGTTGTATCTGTTATGAGCAGGTATTTCCGGTCTTCGCCATCCTGGCGGACTGTTCCGCACACATAATAGGATTCTCCCGCCAGAAGCCAGCCTGTGCGCTTTTGAGACTTTTTGACAAGCCCGCATGGGTTCAGGACTTTTGGCGTTGTGATCATTATATCATAGTACCACAGACAAAAAAAGCAAAAGATTCCTGCCTTTGTCATAAGGATTTCCGGTTGTTTTCCCTCCCTGATTTTTGTACAATAACGGTAAGGAACTGTCGAGAAATAACTTGAGCATATTGCGATGGATGCTTTTTCGACTACAAGAAAGAAAATGCGGCGGAAGCCATGTACCGGAGGATTTTTAAACATGAGTCTGGAAAGATTTCGTCCCCTGAACGAACTGGAGCGGTTTTTTAAAGAATACTGGCTGCATCACCCGCTCCTCAATCTGGAATGCCCCTGCAGTTTATCCAATGTGGAGGAAGTTTTCTGTGAAGTGCAGGAGAAATGCGGCGAAAGCCCGGACGACTGTCAACGCTCTTCTGAATATTCCCCGGCTCAACAAGCACATGAGAAATGCGGCAAAAACCAGACCGGCGGTATATTCCTGCCCGGAGCCGCCATAAATCAGGCAGAAAGCACGGCCGATGCTCTGCCCTGTCCGGAACCGATGAAGGACGGTTCCCTGCCGGATATGGACACCGCCTTCCTTTTGCATCCCCGCTTTATGCCGGCTTACCGGCATGCGCAGGATGATTATGATCTTCTGTGTATCTTAGGCGGCGGCTGTACACTTTTCATTGGGGAGCAGGAGATTTCCCTTACGGCCGGCGGCCTCTGTTTTCTGCCTCCGGGAACAGAGTATGCGCTGAGCGTGTTCTCCGATGAATGCACGGCTGTCCATGTCCTGATGACGCAGAACAGGTTTGAGAAATCCTTTTTCGGCCTGCTCAAAGGAAAGGAGATTCTCACGTCGTTTTTCCGGCACGCGCTCTGCTCGTCCGATGCTCCCTATCTTTTATTCCGGCGGGAACCGGAAGGCGGCAGAAATGCGCAGGACTCACAAACAAGTCCGGTTTCAGAATATGTCCGGCTCGCCTGGATCGAAAGCCAGGGCAGCGGCTGCTATCAAAGCCGGATTCTCCATTCCCTGATCTCCGTCTTTTTTATGGCGCTGCTGCAGAGCCGGGATTACATTCCCGAATTTCCCGGGTCCTGGGATCTCACAAATCACCGGAATATTTTCCGCATCATCGAGCACCTGCAGAACCATTATGAGGACATCACGCAGGACGGGCTCTCCAGGCAGTTCGGATACAGCACGCGGCAGATGACGCGCCTGATCAAGGAATACACCGGAAAAACCTTCACGGAGATCGTGCAGCTTCAGATAAATGGTTAGGAACTGTTCAGAAATAACGTGTGCAGTTTACGCAGGATGCTTTTTCGAG
>CAMOXX010000201.1 GCA_946629475.1 uncultured Blautia sp.
ATTTATTGTTTTTTACTCATCAAGTTCAAAGAACAGTGTGGTATACCTTCCCATGTCATAGAATACAGGGCGTACGCGTACAGGAAGCTTTCCTTCGATCTCGCGGCCTTTTCTCTTATTGATCCCAAGAATCACGGCATTGAAGGACGGTCCTTCGTCAAACTGTACCTCACCGCACACGTATTTCAGTCCTCTGTCCTCGAGAGCCAGACGGGCATTCAGAGCGCCGGTAAACACGAAGCTTTTCAGCTCGCCCTTGCCGGAGAGGGTTGTCCACTCTGTCTCATGATAGCCGCAGGTGTTGCATGCCAGGTGCGGCGGAAACTCGATCGCGCCGCATTCCTTGCACTTTCTCGCATAGATCACGCCTTCTTTCAGGCCATTCCAGAATTTCTCAACGATATGCTCCGGATTCCAGAACTCTTCTGTTTTCATTCTTTCAGAACTCATTGTTTTCCTCCTCTCGTACCTGCCTGATTAAAAGGCCGATCTCAGAATGATCGCCCGGACATTCTGCGCGCCGCCGAAACCGCGGAGGAATACCGTCTTCGGAAGCTTTTTCACCTGACGTTCTCCCGCTTCGCCGCGCATCTGTGTCACAGCTTCGAAAATGTCAGCCATTCCGGAAGCACCGAATGCATGGCCGTAGGATGTTCTGCCGCCGTTGGTGTTCATCGGCTTGTCGCCGTCGTAGGCAATACGTCCGTCAAGAACATATTTCCAGCCTTCACCCTTCGGCAGATATCCGATTTCCTCTGCTGCGAGGAATGCGGAGGATCCGATAAAGTCGTTGACATACAGAAGGTCGATGTCGTCCGCTGTGAGCCCGGTCAGTTCAAATACCTGGCGGGCCGCCTCAGCCGTTGCTTTTTTCTCCAGATGGGGAACGATCGCATCCAGAACCGACGCGCCGATTCCCAGAACCTCGATCGGCTTGTCCGTAAACTTGTGGGCAATCTCGGTCGGAACCACGATACAGGCCGCAGCGCCGTCCGCCACGCAGGAATCGCTGGCAGTACGCAGATACTGGGTCATCTTCGGGTTGTGCGGCGACTTCATGTAAGCCCAAACATCGTCATAGCCGGCCTTCTCAGCAAGCTCCTCAAACGGGGTACGTCTGATTGCCCTCGGGCAGAGCGCCGCTGCACGGCGGAAGTGATATGCCTGATGTGAAAGAACATCATCGATCAGGTCAGCCGAAAGGTTGTTCTCTTTTGCATAGTAGTTGATCCAGTCGTCATGGTTCATACCGGGGCCGCCGCCAAGATATCTGCCATAGGCCTGGTCAAAAATAGCATCCAGATCCGGGAAAAGGACCTCGGTGGTCAGCGGTACACGGAAATGAGCAGGTGTATCGCCGTCCGGCATTCCGGTGCCTTCCTCACTGCAGCCGGAAAGAACAATGTCATAAGCGCCGCTCGCCACCGCGAAGACTGCCTCCTCCAGGCCGATATAGCCGGTGCAGCAGCCCTCTGAATGGGAGATGGAGCCTTTTCCGCGCATTCCGAACCAGTCAGCCACCTGCAGGTTCGGGGTAATGCACTTGTTGAGGATATAGGGATTGGCGGAGCCATGGAAGAAATACTGCACATCACGGGGCTCGATTCCCGCGTCCTTCATGGCATCCAGTGCGGCATGTCCGAACAGCTCTCCAAGGGTGATTCCCTTGTAGGTCGGATTCTCAACACCGTTAAAGAACGGGGTTGCGCCGACACCTACGATAGAAACACTCCGCATGTTTTTCCCGAGTTTTACATTCGTAAGCATATTCCGTTATTCTCCTTTTACATGATCCGTATCTTCCCAGTTACGTCAATCACATCTCATCCATTACAAAATCTACGAGGTCGCCGATTGTCTCAAATTTGCCGAAGCGGGCTACCGGGATCATCACGTCGAAATCATTCTCGATGGAAGCGCTCATCGCTACTCTCTGCATGGAAGCAACGCCCAGCTCCTCTGCGATGTTGGTGGATTCGCTGATCTCGGATGCGTCCTTGTTGAAAGCCATCGCTGCAAACTCGATCATCTTGGCAAGTACTTCTTCTCTGTTCATGGTGGTTCTCCTTTCGTGTGTTTGTTTTTTCACTGCTCTTGTTCTGATGGTTATATAATACCGTATATGCCGTGTCATGAATGTGTCACGTGTCACATTCATGCTCTTTTTTTAATAAAAAATCCATACCCGGGTTTTCCCGATCGGAATGCCCGGCATTCGTCACAGGGCAGGGCCGAGGCGCTCCGCCAGCATCAGCGTTCCCAGCACATTGATGGCGAACTCTCTCGGCAGGTCGTAGGGAAGATTGTGAAATCCGGGGTAGAACAGAATGTCCGTGCCGATCCCCTCAGCAAATCTGGCCAGACCTTCCATATAAACCGGGTCCGTGCTCTTTTCTCCCATGGCCAGGGTAATTCTCCCCGCATGCTGCCGTGTCTTCGCGAGATCCGGATGATACGATACCAGCTCCGGAAATTCCTGGGACAGAGCATATTTATGGTTGCCGAATTCCCGCTTCGTCTCTTCTTCTGATTTTCGGGGGCTCCGGGAGTCCGGGAAGGAAATCTTCTGGGAAAATTCCAGAAGGGCGGTATTGTACTTATGCCGGCTGATCAGCTCCTTCATCTTGCCCGTCCACTCGTGAACATTCGGCATATCATCCAGAAACCCCATGATAGCCGGTTCGTACATCACCAGATGGCGTACCTTGTCGGGATGCTCCTGCATAAAATACTGGCCGATGATGGCTCCGGCGCTCTGCCCTACAAAAAAAGCACTGTCGATGCCCAGCTCCGCCATAAGGTCCAGGATATCCTCGGCCTGTCCTTCCATCGAAAAACGGGGCTCTCCCTTCCATTTGCTCCGCGAATTTCCGCGGCGGTCATAGGTGATCACCTGGTAAAAATTCGACAGGTACTCCGCCGATTTTGAGTAAAGGTCGGCGTCAACAATCACACCGTGAATCAGGATCAATGGGGCGCCGCT
>CAMOXX010000202.1 GCA_946629475.1 uncultured Blautia sp.
ATTCCGCATTCCATCTCCATCCGCCTGCAGAAGTCTTCTCTTGTTCTGCAGCCTGGATCATCTGCACTATCCAGTATGGCAAGTCCGATGTTTATGAGATAACTGTCCGCCTGCGCCTTTTCGGCCTTTTGCAGGATTTCGTATGTATTTCTGTGATATATGCTTTTTTCCGCACGTTCTTCTTCCTTTTCGCCCTTATTCTTTTCACATACAGACTTCCCATGAGCGATACAGATCCTGTCATTCAGGTCTTTGATATCCTGCAGATCTTTCTTTGACATCTGCAGCTTATGACCGTCTTCTATGGATACGCTGTTGATCACCAGATGGCTGTGGATATGTTCCCTGTCTGTGTGAGTACTGATCAGGATCTCATGACCTTTCCAGGGTTTTGCACGGCTGGCGAGCTCCTCTGCCATGATATGCGCTTCTTCCAGAGTGATCACCTCTTCCGGGGGAAAAGACTGAATGAAATGCGCATAGGTTCTTCCACCTGTTTTTCCATACATGGCCTTTGTTGATAACATTTCATATTTCACTGTTTCAGGAGAACAGTTGATTCCGGAGATCAGTCCCGGAGCAGTTTTTGTTTTCCGGGATACATATGACAGTGCATTCTGTATCGGTGCACGAGATGAGATTGCTTTAATGATGCTCATTTCAGTCTTTCCTCCGCAGCGCGGATCAGGGAGGTAAGCTCTGCCCATGCCTGCCGTACCTGTGACATCGTATCCGCAAACTCCTGGCTGCTCACCTTTTCCCCGCTGTTCAGCTTTCTTGCGATCTGATTCAGGTTATTTCCCTGACGCTTCATTTCTATAATCATGGCTTTAAGTTCCTCAATGACCACGATCCGTCTGCCCAGTGCCGCATCCGTCAGGTACTGCCTTTTTGACAATCCTGCCTGCTGGATCTTCGCTTCGATCTTCTCTGCTTCATCTGCGCTGACCCGGAACAGGATCTGTCTATCCCTTTGTCTTGCCAATCTTAATCCTCCCTTTTCTGCGCTGCCAGGAATATATGGGACATATTCCGCGTAATCCGATTCTTTCCGGTTCCAAGAGGGTCCGCAGGGATTCTTCCCGCGCAAGCACTGAATGGCCTTATCCGGGGGATAGCCATTCAGGAAGCTTGCCAATGCGGTCAGCAAAGCTGCCCGCATTGTTTACCTGAAAAAGCGCCGATATCCTGCTGTTTCTCATATCCTGCCCACAGAATTCCGTACTGCTGGAGCTGTATTCTTCCGGGTCAGTGAAAGCGATTCTCTGTCAAGGAAAAACCCAGGCTGTTCACTCCATCCGGTAGGCTCCACATAGTATGCATGTATATGCTCACCTCGCGCTCCTCTCCGCATGACAACGACATCACTTACGCTGAGACTGTGTCCTGCAAAATCTTCCGGCTTTTCTATGTTAAACTTCTCATAGATGGTATCAAGACTCGTCCCCTTCTGGATATCACCCTCGTAGACCTTTGTATAATCCTCATAGCATATGGCAAGGTTTTGCTTCCTGGCATAATCAGACCCCATGAATTCATATTCACGGGCCTGCGTCTTTGGATCGATCTGCCAGATCTCATACCGACCCCGTTCCTTCTGCATCTCTTGCATCCTGTTTCGGACACTGCCGATGACTTCGGCAGCATACTTCTGGATACATGCCATCGAGGCTTTCCAGACTGCCGGATCCTGTCCTTCACTCCATACCCCAACATAGGGAAACGAGTATTCCGATGTGTCGATTCCAAAGCTGGCAGATATAACATATGCAGCAGATTCCGCTTCTGTTTCCATCTGCTCCCGACTCTTGACCTTCCCTTCTTCCCTCAGTTTTTCACTGTCATGGTACAGGGAATGTACGATCTCATGGATCAGTGTCTTTATAGTCTGCTCCTGGCTCATTCCCGCTCTGACCGTAATCTTCCGTTCTGCGGAACTGTAAAATCCCTTTGCAGGTCCGGAAATATCTTCAAAAAAGACCGGAACCGGTGCGGAAAGGATCAGTGCCTGCTGCAGCTCATCAAAAGATTCCACATCCCCTGTAAGGTCATGAATCGGTATCTCCGGGTAGTCTCTGTTTCCCGCTTCTGTCTGAGAGATATCGAATACTGTGGAAATCCGGTATCCTGCGATGACTTTATCTCCCGTTCTCACGCCGCCTGATTTCTCTCCGGACTGATCATTTTCTACGCCATCATTTTCTCTTTTCCGGTACAGGACAGGGGCAATGATCTGGATCCCCTTTTCTCCCTTCCTTACCTGCCGTCCGAACTTTGTCTGCCAGTCCCGGTAGCCAGCAACCAAGGTTGCCTCCGGTTTCTGCAGCGCGATCAGCAGCGTATTGTTTGGGCTGTACCGGTAAAACCGCGACATCACATCCAGATACTCCCTGTACTTGTCTGAAGCCTGAAATTCCCTGACCCCATCTTCCAGTTTTGCCATCAGGGTCCGGATTTTTGACTGCTGGTCCGAACCGGTTCCCGGATCATTCGGGCTGTGCATATTCTGTTCCATGCCTTTCCCTCCTGTTATCCGGCATTGTTTACGGCTGTGATCACAGTTACATCAGTGTTCTCCGGCAGACCGCTGATAAACGCCCAGAGCTCTTCCTCGGAGATCTCATCATTATCAGAGCCGCCACGTTTATCCATATTTTCATCGGATTGAATAATAAGATCTGTCTCCCTGACGTGCTCACGCACCCGCATATAATTCTCGTAGATATTCCTTACCTGTTCGATCATCGTCCCATCCCCCTTTCCGAACGGTCCAGAAATCTGGGATCCATAGATGAAGATTCTGTCATATCCAGTTCCGGAGCACAGACACTCAGTTTCATCGAATGTG
>CAMOXX010000203.1 GCA_946629475.1 uncultured Blautia sp.
GATCATGCCCTTCCCGCCGGGACATTACTATAAAGACGGAAAGTTCGTCTGTTTCAAAGACTGTGCGGAGGATATACATTCTTACCACAGCGGGGATGTCGACGTGATCTGCAGCCACATCCACGATCTTCTGATAGGCGGCGTCAGGACGCGTCTGGACTCCGATGCGCCGCTTGGCTTCCTCCTCTCCGGAGGTCTCGATTCCTCGCTGGTATGCGGGATCGCTGCAAAGTCCCTGGACCGTCCCTTAGAGACCTTTTCCATCGGTATGGACATCGATGCCATTGACCTGAAATATGCCCGTGAGGTGGCTGACTACATCCACAGCAACCATCATGAAGTCATCATGACAAAAAAGGATGTGCTGGACGCTCTCGAACCGGTGATCGCCGCACTTGGAACCTGGGATATCACAACTGTCCGGGCCTCGATCGGTATGTATCTGGTCTGCAAATGGATCCATGAACATACAGACATCAAGGTCATTCTTACCGGCGAGATCTCGGATGAGCTGTTCGGCTATAAATATACAGACTTTGCGCCCGACGCCGAAAGCTTCCAAAGAGAAGCGCAGAAGCGTATCCGGGAACTGCATATGTACGATGTGCTGCGCGCCGACCGCTGCATCTCCGTTCACTCCCTCGAAGCCCGGGTACCCTTTGGAGATCTGGCATTTGTAGACTATGTGATGCGGATCGATCCCGAAATGAAAATGAACCGTTACGGTATCGGAAAGTATCTGCTTCGTCATGCCTTCCGGAACGACGCGCTGATCCCGGAGAGCATCCGCCTTCGTGAAAAAGCAGCTTTTTCTGATGCCGTCGGTCACTCCATGCGGGATGATCTCATGGAATATGCCGAAAGCCTCTACAGCGACAGAGAGTTCGAAGAAAAAAAGCGGAAATACTCCCACGGGACCCCATTCACGAAGGAATCTCTCCTCTACAGGGAGATCTTTGAAAAGTACTATCCCGGACAGGCGGAAATGATCGCTGATTTCTGGATGCCAAACAGGGATTGGGAAGGCTGCAATGTCAATGATCCGTCAGCCAGAGTCCTCTCCAACTACGGAGCCAGCGGCAGCTGATCCCCTCTTGACTCACAAAACTAAATATGTCATAATTTCGATAGCAAAGAGGCTGACCCTTAGCGGAGCAGCCTCTTTTTATTGTTAGCATAGCCATTTCATATCTGGAGGTTTTATATGGATCTGAAATCGCTGGAATACTATGTCGTTGTCGCAAAAGAACTGAATATTTCCCGTGCTGCCAGGCTCTTAAATATCAGCCAGCCGCCCTTAAGCAGCCGGATGAAACAGCTGGAAGAAGAGCTTGAGACAACACTTTTTATCCGGAGCAAGACCGGTTTATCCCTCACTCCCTCCGGCGCAGTCCTGTACCGGCGTGCCAGGCAGATCCTTGAGCTGACGCAGCATACCCGGGAGGAGCTTTTAAACCTGGAAGCCAGTCTGAGCGGTGACCTCAGGATCGGAACCGTAGAAGGACGCGCTCCGTTTCTGCTGGCCCGTTACGTCGCAGGCTTCCGGGATGAATTTCCGCAGGTCACCTATACGATCCGTACCGGCGGAAGTGATGAGATCCTGGACCAGCTCCGGCATCATCTGATCGATATTGCCGTGATTGCGGCGCCTTTTGACCTTGAACAACTCGACGGCATCGCTCTCGGAAAGCAGCCCTGGGTCGCGATCATTCCAAGACAGCACCCCCTGGCAGCCAAGGAAGGCGAAACGATCGGCCTTGCCGAGCTGGCAGATGAACCGCTGATCGTTCCTGAACGGCCGTCAAGAGTCCGCGCGATCGACCACTGGTTCAGTTCGCTCGGCCTCACGCCGGCTTTTCTCTGCAGGACCTCCAATTACCTGAACGCCCTCGCGCTGGCTGAACAGAATGCCGGTATCTGCATTTTTCCCCAGTCGACTTATACGCCCAATCCGCATGTCGTAACAAAGCTGATCACCAATCCGCCCAAGATTGCAGAGTACTTTCTTGTGTGGCCCAAGGATGCCATTCTCTCCGAGCTGAGTGAAGCCTTCCGTGACTACGTGCAGGATTTCATCGATGAGGACCGTCTGCACTCCGACAGGTTCAGGACCAGAGAACAGGAATTTGAGATCCCAAAGGAGGCCGATCTTCTCTGATCGTATCCATATCGAAACCGTATGGATAGACATCCGATCTGCATATTTTACAAATACCTGCCTTCGCGCTAAGATAGCATCAGAAAGAACAAAAACATTTTGTTTCACATAGAGAAAGAAGGTAAGAACCATGAAGAAAATGATGATGCATCTTGAAGCGATCCTGGAAGAGTATTATGCCGAGTTTATCCACATCGAAGTCTGATCTGCCGGCTGAATAATCCTTACAAACAACCGATCATGGAATAGGAAAACCCCGTACCATACAGCGTAAGCTGCCGGTGCGGGGTTGTTATTTACATTGAGAGTAATCCGGTGCGGGATATTCTTTTTTGACTGCCGGATATCCTGTATCCGCGTCAGGTCCGGTGCAGACGGATCACAGTACGAAGCTGCGAGTCATCCTCCGAGTTGATATAGACGACATGCGCGTCCGCTTCCTCGGCGTAGTGACACTGCACCGTCTCGCCGTAGGAGTTGGCTCTTCTGAACATGATCTCAAAGGTGCTGGCCTGGGGCGCCCGGAAAACTTCTTCCGGAAGCACCATGTTGACCATATCCATATAGAAGATATTGTTCATGTGATGGTTCGCGTCGATAAAGTTCCGGTCAATGTAGATGGGACGGGTGAAATCACTCGTTTCAGGAGCAGGCAGCTTCTTCAGCCATCCGTCGCCCTCATA